>JAADHP010000094.1 GCA_013151785.1 Nitrospirota bacterium
TCCTGGGATACAGGGGCGCCTCCGATCATGATCTTAACATTGGGGTTCTTTTCCCTTAGCTTATTGATTACCTTCTGCATGCCCACCATTGTGGTGGTCATCATCGCAGACAGACAGACAAGATCAGACTCTGTCTTCAACTGCTCTTCCACAAATTTATCCAGGGGAACATCCCTTCCCAGGTCATACACTTCAAAACCAGCAACATCAAACATCATCTTGACAATGTTTTTACCAATGTCGTGGACATCACCCTCTACAGTTCCTATTACAACAGAACCTTTTACTCCAAGATCCATCTGTCTCACATGGGGTTTCAGGATATCAAGACCCGCATAGAGGGCATCTGCACACATGAGGAGCTCTGGAACAAAATACTCCTGTTCTTCGAAAAGCCTTCCCACCTCTTCCATTCCAGACACAAGGCCATCAAAGATAGCCTCATTTGCATCCATACCAAGTTCTATTGCCTCCTGTGCCGCCTCCTTTACAGCATCCTCGTCATACTGGATCACGCCGTTTTTGAGTCTTTCAAGAATTTCCTTTCTTTTCTCTTCGCTTACCATAATCGTTCCTCCTTTACTTTTTTATTTCATCCATCATTACCTTTATATTTTCCGGCGGTACTGTTGGCCATATATCGCATCCAGGCCAGACTGCACTCACACCGTCATCAATACATTTCCTGATTGTTGACCGTATGGTTTCCTCATCACCTGTTACAAGCACATTATAGGGATCATAATTACCGAATATCAGTGCCTGTGGACCCAACTTCTTTCTTGACTCTGCAATATCATTCTTCTGGTCGACACTTATGGCCTTTGTTCCTGATTCCATCATGAAACCAACTATGTCATTTGTCTTGCCACAGATATGCAAGACCGTGTTACCTTTCAATTCTGTAAAAATCTTCTGGAGATAGGGGAGTATAAGGTTCTTGAAAACCCTGGGACTCAGCACATCTGATGTGGCACCCATCTCACGTACTGTAATATAATCCACTCCCACAGTTTCGTATTCCTTGGCGATCTTTATTATCACATCGGCAAGCTTGTCAAGCAACTGGCCGGTTTTATCAGGCTTTTTAAAAGAGAGTTTCAGAAGATCATTCAACTCCATAATCTGCCCCGCAAGGGTAAAGGGCCCAAGCACATAGGTACCAATGGCCACCTCACTGCCTATGTCTTTTTTTAACAACTCAATCGCCTCTTTCACAAGTGGCACACGTGCCTTTTTTTCAACTCCATCAGGTATCTCTATATCCATCTCGTCTTCATTGTGTATGATCTTTTCTTTGATCGTTGGATAGAGGATGTCCTCGGAATGGGCGTAAACATTTATCTGGCATCCCAGTGCCTCTGCCTCTACTGTAAGGTCAAAGGGGACCACCGCTGATTCAAACCCGAAGAGCTTTGGTGTTGTTGCTGCTGATTCAGCCATCATCTTTGCATCAAGATGTACTGCAGCAAACCTGTACCCCAGTGTTTTAAGACCCTCTGTTGTAACATTCCCCATCCCGCTAAAACAGGGCACCCTGTCCACGGATTCACCGGCAAAGAGTTTCAAAATCCGTTCTCTTGAATTCATAGTTGTTACTGCCATAGTAGATTCTCTCCTTTCTTATTATTGAATCTATAATCTCAAATCATAAATCTTAAAATTATTTCTTTCTCCTTGCCCCACCCTCACGTACCTTCTGAACAAAATCAGCGAAATATTTATTTATGGGCAGGTTGTCATTTTCTGGTATTTCCTGTATTTCGTCATATACCAGTGTGCTGAGAAGTATATGTGCCGTTGCTACAGCAGGAAATATCCTTGGTGCTGTTACAATTGGACCATAAAAATTGAAATCACTCCACAATGCAGTAGCCATGCCCTGAGCAACCGCATCCATCGCCCTGAACCCATCAATGCCCCATATCTCTTTTGACTCCTTCCACATGTGGGTACCGTTTGAATAGGCACCTCCGCAGGGAAGTCCCAGTTTTTCTTTTATAATCTTATTGGCTATCAATGAAAATGATGTTGATGGAAGGTTCATTACAGAGGTGTCCACTATTACCGTATCGAACTGGTCAGCACCTTCTGCAAGTATCTTCTCAAGACTCTTCAACCTTCCCATGGGGGTCTGATCCTGATCATCAAAGGCCTGCACAACCACATGTTTTATACCCAGGTCTTTTAATCTCTGCACCTGACCCTTGATATCCTTATCCCACGGGGTTATACTGTTATAGAGAAACTTGTCCTGTAACCCCAGTCTTGCTACATACTCTGTAGCCTTTGCCCTTTTCTCTGCAACCCACATATCAATACCAAAGGGCATGTCAGTGGTCTCCACATAAAAATCTATATATACCTGAGCCTCCTCAGGGGTGTTTGCAACCATGGCAACCATTGCAGGAATCCCGGTAGATTTACTCAGTTCTTCCTGCTTACGTATTAATTCTACGGCCCTTTCACGATCAAATTCTGCCTTTTTTCTGTCTATTAAGATTCTATCCTTATTATGAAACATTGAGGCTATCAAAAGAGGTGGATTCTCACCTGGTTGACCTCCGATCTTGATACCATTTATATCGAACACCTTCTGCTCTGACTTCAATCTAAACATACACTCTCCTTACTATAAAGATTCCCTCCCCCATTATGGGGGAGGGTTTATCAAACTCCTTAACCTGATTAATAGATTCCGTGATCAAATTTTGGTGGTGGCAGATACTCCCAATCCTCACCAGCCTGTATCTTCTGTGCAAGCTCAACACATTTCACTGCATATTCAAAGGCATAGGGTATGCCCGGACCATTGGGAACGAAACCAGCAAGGAGACAGCCTATGGCAGCAGCCTCAAATACCTCTTCCACAGTGGCTCCTGCCTTTACTGCTGGCAGAACATGTACAATACACCTTGGTGACATATAGGCAACACCACCAGCCATGAATATAAGTTCCTTCACCTTCCTTGATAAGGCACCATCCTGCCAGAAGGAGTTATAAAAGTCTGCAAAGGTCTTGCCTGCCTCGGGATTGAGCTGGTTGATAATCTTGAACATCCTTGGTGTGAAGAGCATCTTTTCTTCCATGTACTTGTTTGCCTCTTCTGGCGTCATTTTCTTCTCTTCTGACATGCTAACCTCCCTTTCTTTGCTCTCCGGCCTCATGGCCAGAAACTTCTTAAAGCTGTCGAGTATGCCCATTTCTACCTCCCCCTGTTAAGGGTAAAAATTTTTATTTTTATACCCACCTATCACCTCCCTTTGTTAGTGTTAAGGGTTTGAATAACAGTTTTACAACTTCCAGTTCCTTGCCACTTCAATAAACTTCTGGATGTTCTCATAGGGTACATTAGGCGGAATATCACAGCCAGGCATCAAGACAAAGGCACCATCAGTGCCAGCTGTTTCTATAATCTTCTTACAGGTATCTTCCACATCCTGTACTGTTCCCTGGAGCATAACAGCCACAGGATCGACATTGCCTGCAAAACAGATCTTTCCATACAGTGTTTCCTTTGCCTTTGCAATGTCTGTCTTGTGATCAAGACTTATACAGCTTGCACCTGTTTCGGGAAAGAGTTCGAGCCTGTCTGTTGTATTTCCACATATATGCAGAAGCGTATAAGCTCCTTTTGACCTGGCCCAGTCAGTGAATTTCTTAAGTCCTGGAATTGCAAACTGTTTGAACTGTCTTTTTGATATAAGATCACCAGAGGCGGTGGGGTCGGCAAGACTGATAACCTCCAGAGTACCGTCGTCTACAAGAGGCTCATACAGATGGATAAGCAGGTCAGTGGCAAAGTCCACAACCTTTTCCACAAAGGCAGGTTTTTTGAAAGTGGCCTTCATCATTGCCTCTTCACCAACCAGCCTTGCAGCAAGGGTAAAGGGACCCCATGCAGTCATGGTAACTACATAGGTATCGCCTATTTCTGACTTTGTTTTTCTTAATGCCTCTTTTACGGTATTGATAGTCTCATCATTATCAATATCTCCAATATTGAGTTTTTCGAGGTCCTCTTCAGAGCTGATTAATGGCTCTTCAAGGTCAGGCGCACCTATCTCACGAAACTTTATCCTGCCTCCCAATGCAGAGGCGTGGAAATTATTGTATCCTGAACCAGCATAGACTATATCGCATTGGAGTTTCTCGCTCATCTCCACAAGCATCCTGGTCATCTTGTCAGCATCATTTGCAAGTTCCTGAAAGGTTGTTCCCCAGTTGTGAATACTCCACATACCTCCGCCAAAGAGGGTTACCGGAACCCTTTCTGGCTTGCCCCCTTCAAAGGCTTTTAATACGGTCTCTTTCGGTGTCATAAAGGCCTCCTTTTTTGTATTTTCTCTTGTACTCGCCCAAGATGGATTCCAGAGTTTCTTTCATGTTATCAAGAGACACGGGCCGTCTGATGCTTTCTATTCCGTTTGAGTAGAACTCCTCATCACTTACTATGATTATATGGATGGAAGGGTCGATCTTTCTTATGATTACAGAGGCGTCCCTTGCGTTCAGGCCGATGTCCTTTGAATCCAGCACTGCCACGGCATAATGTCTTTCCAGGATCTTTCTTATTGCCTCAGCAGGATGTTCTGTAATTTCAACATCATATCCCTCATCTCTGAGCACTGGATAAAGTCCTTTTGTTAAAATCTGATCGTGACTGCAAAGAAGTATTCTTGTCATGGTTAATTTAACTGAAGCAATAATAATGCCAGAGCAAACATAATCAAACTGGAAACACTGTCCTGCACATTAAACTATGGCCACACCCTGGATTAGAAACACACATACCCCTGGAACTCCTTTAAAACGATTAATTAAGCAGGTCAGAATATGTGGAAATATTCCCCATTACTTTGTGGAAATATTCCCCATCAAAGAATAAACTCTTCGATCTGATCTAATACAGGAATTACATTATCCGATTTATTTAATGTGTAGAAGTGAAGATACCTGACACCATTATTTATCAAATCTTCACATTGTTCCACGCAGTATTGCAGTCCTGCCTTCTTCATGTCATCAGGACTGTCCTGAAGCTTGGTGAGTTTGTTCTCTATATTCTCTGGAATTGTGGTATTGCAGAACTGGGCAAATCTCTTTATCTTTGCAATGTCTGTTATGGGCATAATTCCTGGTAATATGGGTATAGAAATACCTTTCTTTTGTGCCCTTTCAAGGAAATCATAATAATACCTGTTGTCGAAAAACATCTGGGTAATTGCAAAGTCTGCACCTTCGTCGATCTTCATCTTTGTGTATTCCAGATCTGCCTCAAGGGATGGTGATTCCTGATGACCTTCAGGATAAACTGCCACAGCAATCCCAAAGTAGTCATACCTCTTTATGAATCTCACGAGATCCCTTGCATATTTAAACTCACCCCTGGAGGGATCAAAATCCTTCACATCCTTTGGCGGGTCACCCCTGAGCGCAAGTATATTATCTATACCCTGGCTCTTATAATCATTGAGAAGCTCTTCCATGGATTCCCTCGTGGCACCAATGCATGTAAGATGGGACATAAGGGTGAAATCTGTCTTGCTTCTGAGCATGAACAGAGTATCCTTTGTTCTATCCTGGGTTGTGCCACCAGCACCATATGTTACAGAAACATAGAGGGGATTGTATCTACTGAGGTCATGGGCAACTTCAAGTAACTGCATCATGGCATCTTCACTTTTTGGCGGAAAGAATTCAAAGGAAATACCTTTTTCTTTCTTATTCAAGATATCAATTATCTTCATCATTATCTCCTGGTGTTATATTTATTTCACCTGAAATACTTACAGGCCTTATAAGACTATCTACAACAGGACAATGGGCTATCACCTTCTCAGCAAGGGCCCTGACCCTTTCCTTATCATCAGGTGATTCAATCCTTAGAGTATACTTTATATCCGAAAATCCTGGTGACACAGTATCATCAACCATGAAAAGCCCTCTGAGGTCAAGTGAACCCTCGATATCAATGGAAAGGGATTCTATTGTTATACCTTCATGTACGGCAAACTCATACAATGCACCTTCAATGCATGCTGCAAGGGCACAGAGAAGTAGTTCAATAGGATTTGGTGCCCTGTCAGTACCACCTGCAGGTTCAGGATAGTCAGCACTTACGATATGATTCCTTACCTTTGTCTCTGTGTATAGTCCGTAAACATGACGTGATGACACTCTGGGTCTGTACTGCGCAGCATCTGGCTTTCGTTTGAACAGAGCTATCCTTCTTGAAACAATCTCCCTTAGTTTTTCAGTATCATATTCCTGTTCCATAAAATAACCTCCCTTGTTCTAACTATATATAAAATTTTACTTAAGCCCAAATCCAGCTGTAAGAATAACAATGAATAACTGAAAGCAGTGGTATGGTTGAGTCTGAACGGTTTTGAATTTTGCATAAGATTTGCCGTGAGGGCAAATCGCAAAATTCCCTCGGAGGCAGGCAGGATGCCTGACGAGAATGACGTGTAAGACTCTACCATACTACTGCTATAAACTTCATCGCTGAATTTAGGCTTAAGATTTACTTATGCAATATTAATACCTGATAGATTTATAGATGGTTCACTAAAAGAAACTATCTTTTTAGCATGAAAATTGCAAAGGTACATAATATGAAGATAACTATTGTCACAGGTATGCTCGGTGCAGGAAAAACAACCTTTATACAGAATTTTCTGAAAAACAACAATGAAAAAACCGTTGTACTCGTTAATGATTTTGGAAAGGCCGGTATTGATGGAGAGATAATATCCCGGGCAAATTCGGATACCATTGAGCTTCCAAGTGGATGTGTATGTTGCACTTTACGGTTTGATCTTATAACTACACTAAAAAAGATCTGCGAAGAGATTCAACCTGCACATCTGATGATCGAACCCAGTGGCATAGCATCACCTTCAGGAGTAATATCAGCCCTTCAGGAACTTGACATAAATAAATATACTGTTATCTGTATCATTGACCCATCGGAATTTACTGATATTTATGACTCTCAGATGTATGGTGCCTTTTTTGAAGATCAGATAAATAATGCCGATGTCATACTTATAAATAAAACTGACATTTCAGATTCTGAATCTATAGCAAAAAGCAGAGACATTATAACTGACCTGAATCCCTCTGCCCTTACATTAGAGACAGTACATTGCAGGATAAATGAACCTGTTGAGAGTAAGACTCACAAGAGCAAGATAGAGATCAAAAACTCACATCTACATTTTGAAACCATTACATTAAATCTGCCAGAAAGTTATCCCTATGAGTCTCTAAAAAAACTATTTCATGAAATGCTTTCAGGAACTTTTGGAAATATAGTGAGGGCAAAGGGCCTTGTCCAGACCGATTCAGGCCCCTACAGGTTTGATTTTGCTGCAAAAAGAATAAATATAGAGTACTTTCCCTCACGGATTTCCAGAAACCGTATTGTCATTATTGGCGAGGGAATTGATTATAGTTCTATAAAAGACAACTGGTTAGATTAGCTATCGTGTTATAAGGAATATATACGATCCGTTGTCCTCCTGTATCTCTGCTATTTTAAATCCAATCCTCTTTACCAGTGCAGGTATATCAGACCTCGAACCAGGATCAGTTGTTAATACCTTCAAGACCTCTCCATCAGAGATGTCTGATAAGGCCTTTTTTGTCTTGATAACCGGCATGGGGCATACAAGCCCTCTAAGATCAAGTCCCCTTTCCATTTAAACCTGTAGGG
>JAADHP010000050.1 GCA_013151785.1 Nitrospirota bacterium
CCGTGAGGGCAAATCGCAAAATTCCCTCGGAGACGTGCATGGATGCACGTCGAGAATGATGTGTAAGACTCTACCATACCACTGCAGCAAGATTGTCTGTTTTCAATTTATATCTAAAATTAACCATGCTGTTCAGTATCAGGTGGAGGTGGTGAAGAACCAAGGGGTCGTGAATCACCTCCACCTGATAGTCCTGTCAAAAATTTCAACTTTTATGTCAAACTCAAAGTATCCTTAACTTATCAGTCAATTTTAAGGTTAGATAGGTATTGGCTTTACCGCTCATTCTCGGCAGGCCTCAGCACTACCCCAAAAAGTCTTCGACTTTTCGGGGGCCCCATTCTGCCTGCCTCCGAGGCAGGCAATCACTTCACCATCCAGGTGAAATCTATAGATTGCCTGAAAACCGCTCAAAGCCAATACCTATCTAACCACTATATGTTTGAAATATATTCAATCAGTCACTCAGATCAAAAAGTTCAAAATTGATTTATCATCTTCATCAGTATTCCGCTCTGATAATACAGCTCTGCCAGAGAGGCAATGTAGCCATTCTCGGCATCCACAAGCTTTGCCCTTGCAGTGTCAAGCATCACCTGGGTATCAAGAAGGTCAACCATGGGCGAAAGGGAGTTTTCATATCGCCTCTCCACGAGTCTCAATGCCTCTTCAGCCTCTTTCAGTGAGGCCCTTGCAAGCTCAAGCTCTTTTTTCTTCTCCATGACCCTTTCATAGGCCTCATGGACCCTGAAGGCTATCTCCTTTTCAAGCCCCTTCCTGTATTCTGTTACCTTCTTGACTTCAGCCTTAGCCTTTCTGATCTTCGCCCTGGTAGTGGCATCAAAGAAATTCCATCGCAGGAATGCAGTTATCATATAACTGCCACCCTCAGCACCAAGGGGCCTTCTATGGTCATTTATCTGATAGCTGCCACCAAGGCCTATCTGTGGAAGCAGGGCAGCCTTTTCAAGATCAACAGCCCTGGAGGCTATCTCTTCTTTTCTTTTGAGTGACAGAAGGTCTGTCCTCTGCTTCGTGGCATTAAGATAGACATCCACTGAATCAAGACTGAAGAGGGGTCTCTCCTGCTCTGCATCAAAGGGTTCTGTGCTGCCAAGGAGCAAACCCAGGGCCTTGCGGGCAATACGTAGTGATGTCTCTGAGGAGGTGAGCATCCTTTCAGCATCCTTCAGTGCCACCTCAGCCCTTAAAAGGTCAGAATAAAGCCCCAGTCCGTTTTCATATCTGAGTCGGGCAAGCCTTTTGTGCTCTTTTGCATCCTCAACAGCCTTTTTCGAGATCTCAACATAGGCTTTCGCCTTCTGGATATTCAGATATGCCTTTACCACCTTGAGTGCCACCTCTTCCTTTTTTCTTTCAAACTCCAGCTGTCTTGATTTCAGCACTCCCTCTGCCATATCTATTCTTATTGATATCTCGGGAACATAAAGGGGCTGTTCAAAACGAAAGGTGGTCTGAAAATCACTCAGGGGCTCGGGGTTGTTCAGCCCATCTATTGCAAAATCACTCTGAGTAAATCGTTCCTGATTCAGTTTTGCCATGAAGGAGTAGGTGGGGTTGTCCGTTCTTAAGAATCGCTCCTCCATGATCAGTTTCGGATAGCGATGGGCACGGGCAATGTTAATATCCTCCTCATAAGCCCTGACAGACCAGGTGAATGCCCTGATTTCGGGATTCTCCTTCATGGCCCGTTCAATGGCCTCTCGGAGAGATACTGTCTCCATGGCCCAGGCAATAGTCGATGGAATTATTAATAGAACCAGTAAGATAATTCCCACCCTGTATCTCATACTACCTCCTTCTGGGTATCTCGTTTGCTTCTCTTCTCCATCCGCCATTTCATGAATTTCTTGTAGGCATCCATGTCACATCTTCCTGTACGCTTCTGGAATTCTGTGCAGTCCTGAACAGCTTCCATGTCCTGTAAATATATATCATCCTCTGACAGACTCCTTCTTAATAGTTCCATTATAGTATTTTTTTCATCAGTCAGGTTCTTTTTTATTCTGTAAAACTTCAGCTTACCCTCTTTCCGTTCCTCAAGGAATCCCATACGGGCGAGTATGGAAAGATTCCTTGATACAAGGGGCTGTGACAGACCCACAATGCCCATCAACTGGCATACACAGAGTTCCTTTCTGTCAAGCACCATGAGCAGCCTGAGCCTGTTCACGTCAGAAAGTGTCTTGAATAGCTCGGCAATCTTTTTCATATTAATATATAAACATATGTTAATATTAAAAGTCAAGCCCCGAGTCAAAAAATTTTTAGCCTCACCCCTTCATACGTTGATTATAAAAATACTTGACAAAATCTTTATCAAGTATTATAATATAACTGATGTAAAAACTAAGAACATGGAGGGTGTCCATGTCTTCCACAACAAAGGATTATTATGAGATACTGGGTGTAAGTAAAGATGCCTCTCAGGATGAGATAAAAAAGGCATACAGGCGTCTTGCAAGGAAATACCATCCTGATCTCAACCCCGGAAACAAGGAGGCAGAGCAGCGGTTCAAGGAGATAAACGAGGCATATGATGTGCTTGGTGATCCCAAGAAAAGGGCTGAATATGACAGGCTGGGTCATCAGGCATTCACCTCCGGATACGAGGGATTTGAAGGTTTTAAGGATTTTGATTTTGCATCTAATTTTGATTTTGGTGGTTTTGGTGATTTCTTCTCTGACCTCTTTGGAGAAAGAACCACTTTCAGGGAAGCACCCCTTAAGGGTGCCGACCTTGTGATGAGAATGACCCTCACCATGGAGGAGGCATTCTCAGGAGTTACAAGGCCGATAAATGTAAGCAGACATATTACATGCCCCCGTTGTGGAGGACGTGGTGCTGAAAGCTATGACAGATGCAGCCGTTGTGGTGGCACAGGAAAGGTGGGTACAAGAAAGGGCTTCTTCAGTATTACCCAGACCTGTCCTGATTGCGGAGGTTCAGGCAGACGTGCAATAAGGTTCTGTACCGAGTGTCGCGGAAGTGGTACCCTTCTGAAAACAGAGACAGTGAAGGTTAAGATTCCGGCCGGTGTTGACACTGGTTCCAGGGTGAAGCTTTCAGGGATGGGCGAGGCAGGCAGAAATGGTGGTCCTGCCGGAGATCTTTATATTGAAATCGAGGTGCTGCCTCATCCCTTCTTCAGACGTGATGGCAGCGATGTCTATGTGGAGGTGCCTGTTACTGTTCCGGAGGCAGCACTTGGAGCCAAGATAGAGGTACCCACACTTGATGGGCTCACAAAGATGACCCTTCCGCCCGGTACCCAGGGAGGCCAGAAATTCAAGCTGAAAGGCAAGGGCTTTCCCTTACCAAAGGGTGGTGGAAGGGGAGACCAGTATGTAATAGTAAAGATTGTTATTCCAAAAGAGCTTGACAGCAAAGGCAGGGCACTTATCAGCAAGATGGAGGAACTTTATCGGGAAAATCCAAGGGAAAGGCTGGTGAGTAGAAGATGGTAGAGGACAGGACAAGACCGGTTTATATGATCAGCGTTGTATCCGAGATGCTGGGGGTTCATCCTCAGACACTGAGACTGTATGAACGAGAGGGGCTCATAAAGCCAAAGAGGGTGAATAATCAGAGGCTTTACTCGAGGGAGGATATAGAAAGACTCTCACTGATACTGGAGTTGAGCCGAGACCTTGGGGTTAACAAAGCAGGAGTGGATATTATTCTCAGGATGCGTGATCGCATGATAGCACTACAGCGGGAGATGGAGATGATGATGCAGTGTCTTGAGGATGACCTGAGAAGACAGTTTCAGAAACGAATAAAGGAGATATTGTCTGAATAGTGCCCGGTTTTGAGTGTTATAACAATAACCAGTATACCAGTAACCAATATACCAAAAAAGGAGGTATTGAGCCATGAGAATGGATAAATTGACAATGAAATCCCAGGAGGCCCTGCAGGAGGCCCAGAGGATTGCAGAATCAAAGGGCAATCAGGAGCTTCAGCCTGAACATCTGCTCCTGGCACTCCTGAGTGATGATGAGGGTGTGCCTGTGCAGATAATGCAGAATATGGGAGTTGATCATAATCTCCTGAAGAAGGATATTGAACAGGAGATCAATCGCTTCCCAAAGGTGATGGGTGCAACGCCACTTGGTCAGATCTATGTGTCTCCCAGGTTGAAAAGGGTGTTTGAGGAGGCATGGTCACAGGCACAGCATCTCAAGGATGAGTACATGAGCACCGAGCATCTGCTCCTGGGAAT
This sequence comes from Nitrospirota bacterium, assembly GCA_013151785.1. Classification (GTDB taxonomy): domain Bacteria; phylum Nitrospirota; class Thermodesulfovibrionia; order Thermodesulfovibrionales; family JdFR-85; genus JAADHP01. The sequence goes on from JAADHP010000050.1 coordinate 4,248, forward strand.
TATCAAGGAAGGTGGCCCTGCTGCGGATATCCTCAATCGTTATAATGTGACTGAGCAGAGGGTGCTTGAGGTGATGACGCAGATTCGAGGCTCCCAGCGGGTAACAGACCCGAACCCAGAGGATAAGTATCAGGCACTTAAACGATATGCCCGTGACCTTACCGAGCTTGCCAGTAAGGGTAAGCTTGATCCTGTAATCGGAAGAGACGAAGAGATCAGGAGGGTTATGCAGGTACTTGCAAGGAGAACCAAGAACAACCCTGTGCTGATTGGTGATCCAGGGGTTGGTAAAACTGCTATTGTTGAAGGGCTTGCACAGAGAATCGTGGCTGGTGATGTGCCTGAACCCCTCAAGGACAAGAAGGTGATTGCCCTTGATATGGGTGCCCTTGTGGCAGGCTCAAAATTCAGGGGTGAGTTTGAGGAAAGACTTAAGGCAATACTCAAGGAGATTGAACAGGCTGAGGGAAGGATTATACTCTTCATTGACGAGCTGCATACCCTTGTTGGTGCTGGTGCGGCAGAAGGTGCAATAGATGCATCCAATATGCTGAAGCCCGCACTTGCAAGAGGGGAGTTACGATGCATTGGTGCGACCACTGTGGATGAATACAGGAAGTATATAGAGAAAGACCCTGCACTGGAAAGGAGGTTTCAGCCTGTATATGTAGGTGAGCCCTCTGTGGAGGACACCATCTCCATTCTGAGGGGACTTAAAGAGAGATACGAGGTTCATCACGGTGTAAAGATAAAGGATTCTGCCCTTGTTGCTGCTGCTGTGCTTTCAAACAGATATATTACAGACAGGTTCCTGCCTGACAAGGCAATAGATCTGATAGACGAGGCTGCGGCAAGGCTCAGAATGGAGATTGACAGTATGCCAGTGGAGCTTGACGAGATCGAGAGAAGGCTCAAACAGCTGGAGATTGAAAAACAGGCGGTTATGAAGGATGACTCCAGGGATGCCAAGGAGAAACTGGAAAAACTGCAGAAAGAGATCGCTGAGCTTGAGGAAAAACGGGGAGCACTCAGGGCACAATGGCTTGCAGAAAAGGAGATTATCCAGAATATTAGACAACTGAAAGAACAGATTGAAGAGACACGCCTTGAAGCTGAAAAGGCAACCCGTGAGGGTGATCTCACAAGGGCAGCAGAACTTAAATATGGTCGTCTGGTGGAACTTCAGAAACAGCTTGAAGAGGCCAACAAAAAGCTTGAGGACTTCAAACACCGCCGCAGGATGCTGAAAGAAGAGGTTGATGAAGAGGATATTGCCCTTGTAGTCTCCAAGTGGACAGGCATCCCTGTAAGCAAGATGCTCGAGGGTGAGACACAGAAGCTTCTGCGTATGGAAGAAAGGCTTAAGATGAGGGTGGTTGGCCAGGATGAGGCTATTGTGGCTGTGGCTGATGCTGTAAGAAGGGCAAGGGCAGGCATCCAGGATCCCAATAGACCTATTGGTTCCTTCATTTTTCTTGGTCCCACAGGTGTGGGCAAAACAGAACTTGCAAAGGCACTGGCAGAGTTTCTCTTTGATGATGAAAATGCATTGATAAGAATAGACATGTCAGAGTATCAGGAAAGACACACTGTTTCCAGACTCATAGGTGCACCGCCTGGTTATGTGGGTTATGAAGAGGGTGGCCAGTTGACAGAAGCGGTAAGGAGAAGACCCTATTCAGTGGTGCTTTTCGATGAGATTGAAAAGGCACATCCAGAGGTGTTCAATGTGCTGCTTCAACTACTTGATGATGGTCGGCTTACAGATGGCAAGGGCAGGACTGTAGACTTCCGAAACACGGTGGTTATCATGACATCCAATATAGGCAGTATCCACATCCAGGAGATGCTTGAAAGGAGAGAAAAGGCGCCGGATACGCACTGGAGTGGCACTGACAACAGGGAACTGAAAGAGCTTATCATGGAGGATCTGAAGAAGTTCTTCCGTCCCGAGTTCCTGAACAGGGTGGATGAGATTATAATATTCAATCCACTGAACAAGGAATTGCTGAAGGATATAGTGGAGATCCAGATCAACAGGATGAAGAAATATCTGAAAGAGAAGAAGATAGATATAGTGCTTACCGATGCTGCAAAGGAGCATCTTGCAGAGGCTGGTTATGATCCAATATATGGCGCAAGACCTCTCAAGAGAGTCATACAGAAGGAGGTACTAAACCCCCTGGCAAAACTCCTCCTTGAGGGGAGGTTCGAAGAAGGAGATATTGTCGAGGTTGACTACAGGGACGGCAGGATGGTGTTTGAAAAGACTATTCAGGCAGAAGTGGTGGCATAGATACAGATGGCAGTACCAGCTGTGTGGTGCTTACCGAAAATGTATGGCCTTTGGCCAGTAAAAGAATAAAAACAGGAGGTGTCACTTATGTCAATCGTAAGATGGTCACCGATGAAGGAAATTGACGAGATGAGAAGAGAAATGGAAAGGCTCTTTGAGGAATTCTTTGAACCGGCAAGAAGAAGGCGCTGGTGGGGCAGACCCTCCATGGAGGGTGTGATTGTGCCAAACATTGAACTGTATGATAGAAAGAATGAGATAGTGCTGAAGGTGGAGATACCAGGTGTTGACAAAAAAGACATAGACCTGACCATTACGGAAAATGCCCTTACTATTAAAGGTGAGTTAAAGAAGGAGGAAGAGGTTAAAGAGGAAGACTATTATGCTGCTGAGATAAGGTATGGAACCTTCTCCAGAACCATTCCTCTGCCTGTTGAGGTTGACAGTGAAAAGGCAAAGGCAACCTATAAAAACGGGATACTGGAGATTGTTCTTCCAAAGAAAGAGGAGGCAAAACCAAAGGAGATAAAGGTGGAGGTCTCCTGATATCTGGTCCGAGGCAAAGGCCTCTTTAAAATGAGGCAGTGGGTAACAATCTATCACCCACTGCCTTTTTGATGTATATGTTAAAATCAAAGCTGTCCATAAAGATTTACCCAAATCCAGCGATAAAGTTATTAGCAGTGGTATGGCAGAGTCTTACACATCATTCTCAGCAGCCATCCATGGCTGCTTCCGAGGGAATTTTGCGATTCACCCTCCTGGTGAATCTTATGCAAAATTCAAATCCGTTCAGACTCTACCATACCACTGCTTTCAGTAATTCTTTGTTATCCCTACAGCTGGATTTGGATTCTATTACACTGCTGTTCAAAAAGATTTACTAAGAAAAAAGAAAGGCAGGGTGCAATGAATACAGTGAGCGGTAAACAGTGAGCAATAAAAAAGGGCAACAGGTGGTGAAGAAGCCCCATGTAGCAATACCGACAGTAACATACACCAGCAACCTTATGTATCACTTTAAGGCTGAAAAGACTCTGTCTGGTTATAATTAAAATCCTATTGCATCAATGGGATGATGAACCACCTGTTGCCCCTCTCTCAAATGGATTCCTGGAATACCTCTCTCTTCCGAGAGGGTTAG
>JAADHP010000051.1 GCA_013151785.1 Nitrospirota bacterium
ACCTCTGTAAAAATAGTGCCCATTGCACTGATGACACTGGACCTGGAGACCTGTCATAAAGTAGCCCGGGCTATTGTGAGTGCTGTAAAACTAATGGACTACAGGATAACAATTATTGCAAGCTCTGACATGAGTCATTATGTTTCAGATTCTGAGGCCAGGGCTCTTGATGGCATGGCAATCGAAAGGATACTTCAACTTGACCCTGAGGGTCTCTATGAAACTGTCACCTCAAAAAAGATCTCCATGTGTGGCTACATCCCTGCAACAATAATGCTATACGCATGCATTGCACTGGGGGCACAGAAGGCAGAGCTTATCAAATATGCAACATCAGGTGAGGTAAGTGGTGATTACAACTATGTAGTAGGTTATGCAGGAATAATAGTGAGGTAAATCATGACCAATGCTGACAAAAGAAGATATAAGAGATATGATGTAAACAATATGTCCGGACAGATCATGTATTCTGTTGATGCCAGGATACTGAACATGAGCATTGACGGAATGGCAGTAGAAACACACCATATCGTGAATGTGGACAGGAAATATCAGATCAAGCTGAGTAATGGAGTGGAGGCTGTAGAACTCAAAGGTGTCGTTGTGTGGTCCAAACTTGTAAGGACAGAACGTCTCTCCACAGGTGATGTAGTGCCTGTATTCAAGGCAGGTATCAAATTCGAAAACCTTCTAACAGACAAGGCGAAGAAACTACTGGAGTTTATTGACAAAAATCGGATATTAAAACTGGAACACAGACTGCATGGTAGATTCAGAATAGACTCGAAGACAGCAAAGATAGGTTCTCCCCATGATTATCAGATAAAAAAGATAAGTCTTTCTGGAATGTTGATAGAATCAGATACAATGCTGGACCCAGGGCTTGAACTGGAATTTATTTTAAACCTCAACAAAAACAGACAAATCAAAACAAGAGGCAGGGTTGTAAATATCAAAAAAGATGACAGTAGAAATACCTATCTCATGGGAATAGAGTTTATAGACCTTTCTGATAAAGATAAAGCTATTCTCCGTGACTATCTCTCTCGAAATTGTTAGATAGAAAATATCACGACAAATAAGATATCCCCGTAAATAACCGATAGGAAACAGAGGATTATAAAATAACAGGCAATGAGTCCAACGCAAATTTGTGGACCCTCAAAGATTTGACACTGATATCAAAAATATGTTTTAATTATTATCTAATTCATAGCCTGGAGGTTTGTACCATGTATGCAATCATAGAGACAGGTGGAAAACAATACAGGATTGAAGAAGGACAGATCATCAAGGTGGAAAAACTTGATGTGCCTGAAGAAGAAACAGTAAATATTGACAGGGTCTTGTTTGTCCGTACAGATGACTCCTCGGTTATTGGTACACCCTATGTTGAGGGTGCCTCTGTTACTGCAAAGGTTCTTGAAACAGCCAAGGACAAGAAGGTACTTGTGTTCAAGAAAAAGCCCCGTAAGGGCTTTAAAAGATTACGGGGGCACAGACAGTTTTACACTAAATTGAAGATTGAAAGCATCAGGGCAGGAGGTTAGACCATGGCACATAAAAAGGGTGTAGGAAGTTCCAGAAATGGCAGAGACAGTCAGTCCAAAAGGCTTGGTGTAAAGAGATATGGTGGCCAGTTTGTCAGGGCAGGGAATATCCTTGTCAGGCAGAGGGGAACAAAATTTCATCCTGGCTTTAATGTAAAAAGAGGTGGAGATGACACCCTCTATGCATTGATAGACGGCATAGTGAAATTCGAAAGAAAAGACCGCACACGCACAAAGATAAGCGTATATCCTGTAGAGGCATAGATAACTCTATAAAAGGCCCCTTCTGTAAGGGGCCAAGCATACTCCACTATCTTCCTCTTAATTTTTTATTTAAATCAACTGCACCCTCAAACTCTCCAACGAGATTGAAAATATTTTTCTTATCAGTGTTTCAAAGGGGGCTTAGCTCCCTTTGAGAGTTACGAAAACTACAACTGCCTGGGATATTCTGATTTCCAAAAACATGGATGAGATTCTAAAAGCAACATTGTTCCTTTTTGTCACCCTGAATTTATTTCAGGGTCTCGTTCCTGTTCATTCTGACTATAAAGAGGAGATGCTGAAACAAGTTCAGCATGACACTGCCATCATCTGTCATTCTGACGAAAGTCAGAATCTCAAGAGATGCTGAAACAATTGCTGAAACAATACTGTGAAACAGGCCCGGCAGAAGACCTTCTCAAATCACCTCTGCAATCCTCAACAGATTATTGTTATATTATTTAATAGACAACAATGGATTCCATAACCATAATAGGTGGAGGGCTCGCTGGTTCTGAAGCAGCCTGGCAGGCTGCAAAAAGGGGCATCAGTGTCAAGCTCTACGAGATGCGCCCCCGGAAAATGACACCTGCCCACAAGACAGACCTGCTTGCTGAACTTGTCTGCTCCAACTCTCTCAGGTCAAAAGACCCCCTTTCAGCACCAGGACTTCTGAAAACAGAGCTTCAACTGGCTGGCTCCATCATAATGGAGGCAGCACTTCACAGTGAGGTACCTGCTGGTTCTGCACTTGCAGTAGACCGTACTGTATTTTCCTCATATATAACCGAGAAGATCAGATCTCAGCCCTTGATCGAGATCATCCATGAGGAGATAGAGGAGATACCTGATGGTTTTTGTATTATTGCCACAGGCCCCCTTACATCCAATGCCCTCTCTGAATCCCTTAAAAGGCTTCTTGGTGAAGAGCACCTCTATTTTTACGATGCCATAGCACCTATTGTGGATGCAGAAACAATCGATTTCTCCAAGGTCTTCAGGGCATCCCGTTATGGAAAGGGCGGTGATGACTATCTGAACTGCCCCATGAACAAAGAGGAATATGAGAGGTTCTACAATGCCCTCATCGAGGCAGATACTGTAGGGAAAAGAGAGTTCGAGGATATGAAGGTATTTGAAGGCTGCATGCCCATTGAGATAATGGCAAGGAGAGGGCCTGATACACTTCGATTCGGACCCATGAAACCTGTAGGTCTGACAGACCCACGAACAAACAAGGAACCCTTCGCAGTAGTACAGCTACGTATTGAAAACAGGGACAGAACAGCATACAATATTGTTGGATTCCAGACACGACTTAAATGGCCTGAACAGAGGCGGGTATTCCGCCTGATCCCGGGGCTTGAACATGCCGAGTTCTTACGCTATGGCAGCATCCACAGAAATACCTTTATAAACGGTCCACTCTTTCTGAATAAGGACCTTTCCTTAAAGATAAAAGACAGCATCTATCTGGCAGGACAGATCACGGGTGTTGAGGGTTATATTGAATCAACCGCCATGGGGCTGATAGCCGGTATTAATCTGAGCAGAAGAATCAAGGGACTCCCCTTCGTGCCTGTACCACCAGAGACTGCCCATGGTAGCCTTATAAGATACATTACAGAATCAGAACACCAGGGCTTTCAGCCAAGTAATATAAACTTTGCCCTCCTGCCACCACTTGAGAAGAAAACAAAGGACAAAAGACTTCGTAGACAGCTTATCGTGAAGAGGGCCATTGAAAGCTGGACGAAATACATGGAGGAACTGAAAGATGATTGAACAACTCAGGGAGTTTCTAAGATACATGGAGATTGAAAGAAATGCCTCGGCCCATACCCTGAGGGCATACAGGCAGGATATCGAGATGTTCCTGGCCTCAGTGAAAACGCCCCTTCCAGAGATAGAACCAACAGACATAAGGGGTTTTATTGCAAGAAGGCTGAAGGAAGGAAAGAACAAAACCACAGTAAACAGACAACTTGCCACACTCAGGTCTTTCTTCCGATTTCTCCATCGTGAAGGCTATATCACTAAAAATCCTGCCCGTTTGATACCCAATCCGAAGACAGAAAAAAAACTGCCCAGGTTTCTCACGGTGGATGAAACATTCCAGCTGGTTGAAAAGCCGGAAGACTTCGGGTTCTTATCAATTCGTGACAGGGCAATCCTTGAACTCCTCTATGGCTGTGGTCTGAGGGTAGGTGAACTCGCCTCCCTTACACTGGATGACGTTAACCTCCGGGAGGCTCTTATAAGGGTCAAAGGAAAAAGAAAAAAGGAACGTATTGTACCAGTAGGGTCAAAAGCAATCAAGGCACTAAAAGAATACATGGTGGAAAGGTCTCTGTTAAAAAAAGACTCCCCATCACTGTTTTTAAACCGTTCGGGCAAGGCCTTATCAGAAAGAGGTATAAGAAAGATAGTGAAGAAATACTCCTTACAGACAGGTCTTGTCAATATATCACCCCATACATTAAGACATACCTTTGCCACCCATCTCCTCCAGAGTGGTGCAGACCTCAGAACCATTCAGGAACTGCTGGGTCATAGCTCCCTGTCTTCAACACAGGTCTATACCCATCTTGACCTCACCCATCTCATGGATGTTTATGACAGAGCACATCCCCTTGCAAGGAAAAGAAAGGGAGAAAAACCTTAGCAGTTTGTTATAATATAAAATCTATGTTTCACGGCACAACAATACTATGCGTAAGAAGGAACGGCAGGGTTGCCATAGGTGGTGACGGTCAGGTAACCATGGGCAACACTGTGCTCAAGCACAATGCCCGCAAGATAAGAAAGATGTACAGTGACAGGGTTGTCACTGGCTTTGCAGGTGCCACAGCAGATGCCTTTACCCTTTTTGAAAAATTCGAAGGTAAGCTTGAGGCTTATCGTGGTAATCTTACAAGGGCAGCAGTGGAACTTGCAAAAGACTGGAGAACAGATAAGATTCTCAGAAGGCTTGAAGCTCTGTTGATTGTTGCAGACAGTGAACACACATTTATTATATCCGGTACAGGAGATGTAATCGAGCCTGAACAGGGTATTGCTGCTATCGGCTCCGGAGGTCCCTATGCACTGGCAGCAGCAAGGGCACTGTATGAAAACACTGACATGGAGGCCCATGAGATAGTCAAGACTGCCCTAAACATCGCATCTGACATATGTATTTATACAAACAAGGAAATATTTATTGAGGAGATATAAGATGAGACTACTGGAAGAATACAACAGCAGGGAAACAGAAGAGTACAGAGAAGGGCTTGCAAATGTTGAAGAGCTTACACCCAAAAAGATAGTAGAGGAACTTGACAAGTTTATAATTGGCCAGAAAAAGGCCAAGAAGGCAGTGGCCATAGCCCTGAGAAACCGCTGGAGAAGGCAGAAACTACCCCCTGAGTTGCGAGACGAGGTTCTGCCAAAAAATATTATCATGATAGGGCCCACAGGTGTGGGAAAAACAGAGATTGCAAGGAGACTTGCCCGCCTTGCCCATGCACCCTTTCTGAAGATCGAGGCATCAAAATTTACAGAAGTGGGTTATGTTGGAAGAGATGTGGAGTCAATGATACGTGACCTTACAGAGATTGCAGTAAACATGGTTCGAAAGGAACATCTCAGGATAGTTCAGGAAAAGGCTCGCATCCTTGCAGAAGAACGGGTGCTTGATCTTCTGTTACCAAGACCCCGCACAGGGCTTTCTGTTGAAGACGATGGACAGCGATACACTGAGACAAGGGAAAAGCTTCGCCAGCAGCTTCGCGAAGGCAGGTTTGACGAACGTTATGTGGATATAGAGGTGAAGGAAAAGGTGGTACCCTTTGGTGTGATATCCAATGTAGGCCTTGAAGAGCTTGAAATAAACCTCAAAGAGATGCTTGGAAACTTCTTTCCCCAGCGGCCAAAGAGAAAGAAGGTCAAGGTCCCTGAGGCCCTGCAGATACTTACCAATGAAGAGGCAGACAAGCTCATTGATATGGATAAGGTTACAAAGGAGGCCATCAAAAGGACTGAACAGGCAGGAATAATATTTATTGATGAGATAGACAAGATTGCATCAAAGGGCTCAGCACAGGGCCCTGATGTCTCCCGTGAGGGTGTCCAGAGAGACCTGCTTCCAATTGTGGAAGGTACCACTGTTACAACCAAACACGGTCCTGTAAGAACAGAACATATACTCTTTATTGCAGCAGGTGCCTTCCATGTAGCCAAACCTTCTGATCTCATCCCAGAACTACAGGGACGCTTTCCCATCAGGGTTGAACTTGAACCACTTGGCAAGGAGGAATTCGTACGTATCCTTACTGAACCTGACAATGCCCTGATAAAACAGTATACAGCCCTTCTTGCAACAGAGGATATAAAGATTGATTTTACAGAGGATGCCATAGATGAGATAGCCTCAATCTCTGCTACTGTTAATGACAAAACAGAAAACATAGGCGCAAGAAGACTGCACACTGTTCTTGAAAGACTCCTCGAGGAGATATCCTTTGAAGCCCCGGATATGAAAGGTGCAGAGGTTACAATCGACAGAAGATACGTACAGGAAAAGCTCTCTGATATCGTAAAGGATGAGGATCTAAGCAGGTATATTCTTTAACAGGTCACAGGCAAAGAGTTGAAGGCTGAACAATGGTTCGGAATATGAAAAGACACCTCATTTTATTGATACTTCTGGCATTCTTGGGAGCATGTTCTGGAGGCCGTGTTGAGGTAAGGGTTCCACCTCAGCCTCTGATACCACCTGAGGGAAAGACCACCATGGTAGCCTCATGGTATGGAAAAAAGTTCCATGGAAGACCCACTGCCTCAGGAGAGATATTCAACATGTATGGCCATACAGCAGCCCATAAGAGCCTGCCCTTTGGCACTCTTTTAAGGGTAACCAATCCAGCAAATGGCAGATCTGTAGTTGTAAAAATAAACGACAGGGGACCCTTTGTGAAAGGAAGAGACCTCGACCTTTCCTATGGCGCAGCAAAGCAACTTGGTCTGATTCAGAAGGGAACCTCTGTTGTGTATGTTGATTTTATAGGAAGAGACAACAGATACATCAGACAGGTAAAGTATGTTGCCACCGAAGGCCCATACACAATACAGATAGCATCATTCAATGACCCTATCAATGCCTTCAGACTGAAAAGGATACTGAAATACTCCTATGACAATGTATATATCATGAAGGTACGGGTTAATGGAGCCCTCTATTACAGGGTGAGAATCGGCAGATTTCCATCCCGTTCCTTTGCAGAGAATATTGCCAGGAGGCTTGCTCAGGAAGGTTACAGTGTGATGATAACCTCCTATGAGGAGGTCTCCTGATGAACTTCGATGATGTGGTAAGGTTTCACGGACATGCATGCCCAGGGCTGGCTCTTGGATACAGGGTTTCACTACTTGCCCTCAAAGAATTCGGCAGCCCCTCTGAAGATGAAGAGATAGTGGCCATAGTGGAGAACAACTCCTGTGCTGTTGATGCAGTGCAGGTTCTTACAGGCTGCACCTTTGGAAAGGGCAACCTGATTTTCAGGGACTATGGGAAACAGGTCTATACATTTATCAAAAGACCTTCAGGTGATGCCCTGAGAGTCTCTGTAAAGTGGGTCTCACCAGAGGAGACAGAAGAGGAAAAAGAGGCATGGAGGCGTTATGCAGAGGGTGACAGGTCAGATGAGGTCTTAAAGATTGTTCACAACAGAAAGGCAAAAAAGATAAAGGCTATCATGGATGCCCCTGATGAGGAGCTTTTTGATATCAAGAAGACAAAGCTCCAGCCCCCTGCTGAGGCAAAGATATATCCATCTATAAGATGTGAATCCTGCGGTGAAAAGGTTATGGAACCAAGAGCCCGCATAAAAAAAAAAAACGGAAAAATCCTCTGCATACCCTGCTTTGAAGGCAGTTAGGATATTATATATATCCCAAATCCAGTGATAAAGTTATAGCAGTGATATGGTAGAGTCTTACACATCCCATACACCCCAGAAAATCTTCCGATTTTCTGGGGACCCCTATTCTCAGCGGACATCCAAGGCCTCTGCCCCAAAAAGTCTCAGACTTTTCGGGGAACCCCAGCTTCCGAGGGAATTTTGCGATTTGCCCTCCACGGCAAATCTATTGCAAAATTCAAAACCGTTCAGACTCTACCATACCACTACTTTCAGCTATTCTTTGTTATTCTTGCAGCTGGATTTGGGTATATAATTCATGTATAATATACAGGTATCTGTTCTATAAAGTGGAGGGAGGTTGCAAGAAACAGGATCCAAAGGCTTTACAATCCACGACCTGCCAAGATCTGAAAGGCCCCGTGAAAGGCTTCAGAGGCTTGGGCCCGAGGCACTGTCTTCCCAGGAACTGCTTGCCCTGATTCTTGGAAGAGGTGTAAAGGGCGAATCTGTAATGGTAACTGCCCAGCGTCTTTTAAGTACCTTTGGTAACCTGAAAAACATCTCCCAGGCATCTCTTGAGGAACTCTCTTCTGTCAGAGGAGTGGGCATAGCCAAGGCAGCTCAACTGCAGGCTGCCTTTGAACTATCAAGAAGAATAGAAGAGGATTCAGAGGAAAAGATCTCTATAAGGACAGCAACAGATGTGATAAGATTACTCAGACCAAGACTTAAGGATAAAAAGAAGGAGCACTTTCTGATACTCTGTCTGGATACCAGAAATAACGTAATCAGGATCAGCAATGTTTCAGTGGGAACCCTGAACGCCAGCCTGGTCCATCCCAGGGAGGTCTTTAAGGAGGCAATCCAGGCTCTGGCATGCTCCATAATTCTTGTCCATAATCATCCCTCGGGAAAACCCGAACCATCTGATGCTGATATTGAGGTAACAAACAGAATCATAGAAGCAAGTA
>JAADHP010000196.1 GCA_013151785.1 Nitrospirota bacterium
CTTAACCTGCTGGATATCCTCATCAGTTGCTTTATGATGCATTACTATCAGCATGTTTGACTCCTCTTTTTAACATCTGGAAAATACCCTTATCCTGACTACTCGATTCAGAAAACTCCTCAATACTAAGCATCAAACTCACTTCCCTGTCTTTAAAAGATACCTTCATCTATAACAGCCTCTCCAGCAGTCTGTCAAGTTCGTCAAGACTGTAATACTCTATCTCAATCCTGCCCCTTTTCCCTTTATGCTTTATCTCCACCTTTGTCCCCAATGATTGCTTCAGCTTATCCTCAAGGGCCTGGATATTGGGGTCTTTTTGTTTTTTGGTTTTTTGTTTTTTCTTGCTTTCAAGAATTCTTTTACATAAGGCCTCTGTTTCCCGTACACTTAGACCCTTCTTGATAACCACCCTTGCAGCCTCGATCTGTCCGCTCCTGATGGGAATGGAAAGCAATGCCTTTGCATGTCCCATTGATAGCCTTCCCTGGGAAACAAAGCCCTTGATCTCCGGGGGTAGCTTCAGCAGTCTTAAGAAATTGGAGACTGTGGCCCTGTCCTTACCAACCCGCTTCGCCAGATCTTCCTGGGTGTAGTGGTATTCTTCAATGAGACGGTTAAAGGCCTCGGCAGTCTCGATAGGATTCAGATCATCGCGCTGGATATTCTCAATCAGTGCTATCTCCAGGGCCTCTTGAGAAGATGTTTCCTTTATAATGGCAGGAATCTTCTTCAGCCCTGCCATCTTTGCCGCCCTCCATCTCCTTTCACCAGCAACAAGAAAATATCTTCCACCATCGGCCCTGCGAAGTATTACGGGTTGCAAAACGCCCTTTTCGCTTATAGAGGCAGCAAGTTCCTCAAGGGCATCCTCATTGAATACCTTTCGTGGCTGGTCAGGATTTGGCTCTATCAGACCGATATCAATCTCCTGATGGCCAGAGCCAGCATCGGGGATTAATGCCTTTAACCCCTTACCCAGCGCTGCTTTCTTCATGGATTATCTCCTTTGCAAGCTGCAGATAACTCTGCGCACCCTTTGACCTTGCATCATAAAGAAGTATGGGCTTTCCAAAACTGGGCGCCTCACTGAGGGTAACATTCCTTGGAATAATTGTATTATAAACTATCTCACCAAAGTGGTGTCTGACCTCCTGGGCCACCTCTCTTGAAATGCTTGTTCGTATGTCAAACATGGTAAGTAAAATCCCCTGTATTCTCAGCCCGGGATTCAGAGAGTTCTGAACAAGCTGGACGGTTCTCATAAGCATGCCAAGCCCTTCAAGGGCATAGTATTCACACTGCACCGGTACAATAAGTGAATCAGCCGCTACAAGGGCATTTAATGTAAGGAGTCCTAATGAGGGGGGGCAATCGATTATAATGTATTCATAGTGTGCTCTCAATGGCTCAATCACGCCAGATAGCACGCGCTCTCTCCCCTCCATCTGCGCCATCTCAACCTCAACTGCCAGAAGGTCTATTGTGGAAGGCACCACTTTGAGGCCATCCATATCAGTTTTACAGATCACGTCTTCAATTGCTGCTTCTCCAATCAGCACATTATATATGCTTGTTTCAAGCCGGCTTCTGTCTATGCCAAGCCCGCTTGTTGTATTGCCCTGGGGGTCTATATCCACTACGAGTATCTCCTTTCCGCCCAGTGCAAGTGATGCAGAAAGGTTTATTGCTGTGGTGGTCTTACCCACTCCTCCCTTCTGGTTTGCTATGGCAATGATTTTACCCATCCATTACTTATTTGGAAATGTTCCACGTGGAACATTTTCAAGTTCCACTCCTGATTATTATAACCTCTTACAGCACAAATAAGAAACAGACTCCCGGTGCCTGCATTAGAAAATAAAATATGAGACCAAAAAATGCCGATAGAAAAAAACAACCAAACTACTAACGGATAAGGTGGTATTGGCTTTGAGGGGGGTTCAGGCAAACTACAGACTTCACCTGTATGGTGAAGTGATTGCCTGCCTCGGAGGCTGGCAGGATGCCAGCCGAGAAATTGGGGTGCCCTGAAAATCGCAGATTTTCCGGGGTGTAAGTTGAGCGGTAAAGCCAATATCCACCTGTCCATAAAACTGACTGATGAGTCAATCGGCGGATTTGGGTGGAGATATTGCCTTTGACTATCAAGGTCTGTTTTTGATAAAATCCGCCAGTAGGGGTAATAATGAGGATATTCGTCTTTGAGTTCAAAACCACTTTAATCCTTCTTTTGCTTTTCTGTGCTACCGTCTTTGCCCAGAATGACAATAAGGGAGTGGCCTTTATAAAAATCGTCCAGCCCGAGGGTGGGGAGATACTTCAGGAGGGACAGACTCTTCAGATACGCTGGAAATCTGAGGCAGTGGAGAGGGTTTATATCTCTGTGGCAGTGGGTGGAAAAGACAGGGGGCTCATTGGAGATGCTGAGCCTGTAGATGCATTGCGGGGAGAGTATATCTGGAGAATACCAGAGGGGTTTATTACAGGTTTTGGTATTTCAGAATCAAAGAATGTAAGGGTCATGATACTTGATGCAAAAGATGGTTCTGTAAGAGATATATCCAGACCCTTCAGTATAACGGGTAGTGGTACCAGAGGCCTGATCAGGTATAACAGGGAGGATGTGTATGCAGAAGCAATTGTAAGGTACTTTTTAGCCCTCTCAAAAAGGCGGTTCAAAGATGCCTATGATATGCTGAGCCCGTGTAGGATTATACTGTATAATCCTGATGGCTCTGCACTGGCATTTCAGGCAAGAACAGATTATGAAAAATGGTTAAAAGAACAGAAGACAATAGAGGATATCAGGCTGGTGGAGATAAAAAGATTAACAATGGACAGGGACAACGCCCTTATACTGCTTGGAATCAGGAGATACGAGGTGGATGTGGAGATGAAATTCTATAAAGACAGTACATGGACACTGGGTTCAGGCAGGCATGGCTTTGTGGTAACAGTGGCAAAGGGTACAGATAAAAAGATCAGAATACTTGATATCTCAGTGGCACCTTAAGATTTTTGAATGGTCATATGTGTCCAAAATGATTCTAAAAAGGGAAGGAGGGGCAGGATAAGGTCAGGGGCAGGGGTTACAAGTGAGCAGTAAACAGGAGATGAGGATGAGTAGATAGAGGGCCTGAGGGGTGAATAAGGCCAGAGACGCTTATTTTAGCCAGATGTGATATTAATATGATTTTTAGATGTTACATTAAACAGTGGGTTGCAGGGTTTCTCTTTCTAATTACTGCCCTGAGCTTTAATTCTGTATCCTGTGCACAGACCCTGCCGGTAACAGTATTCAGGCCACCTTACAGTCCTGAGCTTGCTGCCGAGACAGAATCCACTGCAGATGTGGGGATGGCTGAATGTCTTGCCAAGGCTAACACCTCTACGGGATTCATGGGGGTTTATGGAAATGGTTTTACTGGTGGAGCAAGCTCAAGGGCGGGCTTCAGGTTTGTCTTTCTATCACCCGAAAGAAGGACCATAAAGGTTAAGGCCAGGGTTAAGTACATGGGTGGGATTTCAGGCTTTGGTTATGCAGATGTCTCTGGCTTCAGGTTTGAGGCCAGTGCAAATAATGGGAAGGTGCACTCCTACAAGATAGAGGGGGGGATTAATACAGGGTGGGTTCTGGATAAAACCCTGGATCTGGCTGGTATGGCTACAGGATTGATAGAGGTTCCAGTAGAGTATAAAACAATCAAAACAATCAACGATTTGATGGACCTACTTGATTATCTACAGACATTGAATGACTTTTTAACGGTTATGGAGAATATAAAGGAATCCCTGAGTGAAGAAAAGACAACGACCATCACATTTGCCTTTACTGCCAGGGAAGGCCAGAATGAAATAGATATCGCACTTAAGGGTGGGGTGGGTGCTTTTATTACAGGTCAGGCATCCTATATAGTGCTGGGATATCTTGAGGAACTCAGAATTGAAGGGCTTGGCTATCCTGACCTTGTTGTGGATGACTTCTCTGTAACCTCCCGCAACTCCTGGCAGGCTCCCCTCCCTGAAACGGGCAAAGAGGCCCTGCTGGAATTCAATATAAGAAACTATGGAAACTACAGGAGTAAACCCACTGATGTGGAGATTGATATAGCGGACCAAAAGTTCACCCGACAATTGCCTGCATTAGGGCCAGGCGAGTCAAAGAGATATTCCCTGGATTTCAGATTTCCAGAAAAGGAAACCTCCATTATCATCAATGTTGACCCACTGCATAAACTGTATGAATCAGGGCATGACTGGAAGAATATCTTTGCCGGGAAAAGGGGAGTTGAACTCGTAAACAATGGAAACCTGCTGAGGCTGAAGGTCTATGGTGTGGAGCCATGGGAACCACGTCAGCCCGATCTAACCTTCAGTGAACCACCAGCATCTGTAGAGGTAGAGGCAGGGCGGTCTGCCACAATCAGTTTTAGGATTATCAATAAGCCCACCTCTTACAATAGATATGGCAGGGCTGAGGATGTGAGGAACCTGACTGTTAAGGCAAGTATAGAGGATCTGGGATGGGAGGATACAAAGACAATCCCTCTACTGAAAAGCGGAGAAGTCATAGATGTGGATTTTCAAACACCACCTTTAAAGGATACAGGCCAGGTTGAGGTTGTCATAGACCCTGACAACAGGATAAAGGAGCGTAACGAAACAAACAATCGTCACACTGCCTATCTGATTGTAAAACCCCCAATTTATCCACAACTTGAGGCTGCTGGGCTCAGGATTTCACCCCTGAAAAACCAATATATTGAGGGCGAAGGAATTACACTAACTGCAGGTGTGAGATACTGGGATGAAGAGAACAGACCAATTAAGAATATCGAGGTTGGTTTTTACTATAACCAGTCGGGCTCTCCGGATGTCCTGAATCTCAAAGAGATAGGAAAAAGAACAATCACTTTTCCTTCATCAGGTGTACAGGAGGTATCCATCCCCTGGCAGGTAACCAATACAGGTGCCAGGCAAACTGATTTATATGTAATAGTTGACCCTCACAACAGGGTCAGGGAGATTGATGAAAGCAGTTCCATCCATCAGTGGATGCGGGGAATAAGGGTGAAAAAAGTAGAGGTTTCTGAGAAGCCACTTGAAGGGGTCACCCTTAAGAATGGCGTGGATTTTGCAGTTACTGAAACCGGAATTTTCCTTAATAAAGAGACCATGATTGCAAGCGATTACCTTGGAGTCTGGGTGAAGAATTTAGGAGATCAAGGGGCTGATGCCTGGCTCCAGTTCAGGGGGTACTGGATAAAAGGGAAGGAGATAAAGGAAGGGATTTTAGGCAATCTAAAAGGGCACATAGCACCTGCAAAAGCCAGATTATTCAAGCTTTCTCTTAAAAACCTTCAGAACAAAGATGTTATCTTCAGTAAAAACCTGAAGATAGTTATTGATGTGAAAAACCCTGCTGATATAGAACCTGCAAACAATCAGGCTATATTCAGGATCGGCAATTTTGATCAGCAGGCACATATGATCAGACAGGCAGGGCAGGAGCAGAAGAATCAATATTACAGCAGACCAGATATAGCTATATGGGAGATCAGGAATACCAAGCGACCCTTAAAGGTCAATGAGAAAAGGAGGTTTGAAGTCATAGTTCATAACAACAGTGAGATAGATGCCACAAATGTTATTGTCAATTCCATAATAAGACCTGAAGGCTCCCGAAGGAGACATCCCGGGCTCTGGCAGGAGTATAAAAAAACCATTGCTCATATCAGGGCATCTCACAGCCTATCCATTCCCATTGATTACCAGGCAAAAGAGCAGGGGGAGTATGAGATAGTAGCCTCGGTAGAATCAATAAAGTGGCAGGGCCTGCAGAGACCGGATGCCAACAGAAATAATAACTCCATGATAAAGCACTTCGCTGTTGGTACCAGACCTGCTACAGAAGCTTCGTCTCAGGTGGATTTATCATTAAAGAATATCTGGATTGACAATAAAACACCCAATGTGGGTGAGATTATAACTGGTGGATTCACTATCTATAATGCTTCCTCACGGCTGATACAGGATATCCCCTGGCAGGTTTTAAGTAATGGAAAGCCCATCGCCTCGGGGAGCATAAAAAGTATTGCCCCGGGCAAGGAGTATGCTGTTAAGGTCTCCTCAAAAGCAGACAGGGAAGGGGTGTTCTGGATAAAGGCCGTTATTGATCCCTTTAACAGGATAGAGGAAAAGAATGAAAGGAATAACTCCCGATCCATCAGGCTTAAGATAGAAAAAAAAGGAACCCCTGGCACTCCACAGGTTGACCTTACGGTTGCCCGACTGAGTCTTGGCAAAAGGGTATTGAGGTTAGGGGAATCCACACAGGCGGTTGCAGAGGTCAAAAACATTGGCAGAGACACCGTCTATGCTGTAGCAGTGCATCTTCAGATCAATGACAGAAGTCTATTTGTGAAGATAATAAAGGAACTTAAAGGTGGTCAGACAAGACGCATCACCTTTCCCATAAAGGCCATCCTGCCAGGACAGTACAGGGTACGGGTGGTTGTGGATAAAAGGAATCTCATAAGGGAATCAGATGAAAAGAACAATTTCAGAGAACAAGAGCTAACAATAAAACTCCCCTTTTAACACTGAGATTTCTGGCTTGAGAAAATAATTCTGCGAAAATTGCTTTTATGCAAAACCTTCCTGTGGATGTAAAATTGAGGAATTCCTGCTCCCCGAAAATGCCGATAAGAAAAAACAACCAGCCTACTAACAGACAGGTGGGTATTGGCTTTGAGGGGATTTCAATTTTGCACAGGATTGGACATCAGGGGCCTTGCCCCTGAGACTCCGGAGAAAAGGAAAATAGATTATACTCTGGAGAGTTTGAGGGGCAGTGCCCCTCAAAGCTCTGAATCGCAAAATTGCCTCGGAAGCTGGGGTACTCCGAAAAGTCGCAGACTTTTTGAGGCAGTGACCTGATGTCCGCTGAGAAATTGGGGTGCCCTGAAAATCGCAGATTTTCCGGGGTATAAGTTGAGCGGTAAAGCCAATATCCACCTGTCCATAAAACTGACTGATGAGTCAATCGGCAATTTGGGATAATATTGACATGTAGTAATGTTCTGTGGTATATTGTCTTTAACTGAATCACGAAGATTCAACCGAGAACCACGAAGGTTATTTATCCTTTGTGGTTTTTTTGTTTTGAATCAGAGGCCATGAAGGCAAGGTACCAGAAGGTACTCCTTCATGGCCTTTTTTGTTGTCACACAAACTCCATGATAGGGAGTAATGCGTGGATAGCATTTTATGTAAAAGGGTTTCAACTATCAGTTTCTGGAATCTCTATGCCAGGTGGTACAGGCTATGGTTCGAGCATACCCGTTACCACGACAGGATAATTAAAACCCTTACAGAGATGGTCAGACCAGGCTGGAAGGTGCTCGATATTGGTGCAGGTAACGGAGTGCTCTGCTGGCCATTGTGCGCAATAGGTTGCGAGGTCAAAGCCATTGAACCTTCAATCGGTATGAGAGGCCTGCTATACGAAGAGGGGTTCAGACGTGGAATAGACTGGATAGATGTGGATGAAAGAAGATGGGAGGATTTTAGCTGGCTATCTGACGAGAGATATGATCTGATACTCGCCTGCAATAGTCTCCATCTTACAGAGATTGGTTTTGAGGAGGCCCTTGAAAAGGTTTTCAGAATGAGGCCCCAAAACGTATTTGTGGTAACAGAGAAATCCCCGGAGATCAAAATCAGGTGGGGATATGAGGGATACAGGATGCTCTTTTGCAGATTCTACAGCACAGATACCTCCTTTGCCTATCACAGCCTTGATGAGTTATTTGAACATTACGCATTTAAAATGGGACGTCTTCCAATGCCTCACGAGATAAAAGATGTAAAAAAGAACCTTCTTTATGAAGCTGGACACTACTGGATAGAGGATACAGCTGTTGTAGGGATGTACTGGTGGAAGAGAATTGCATAGAGAAATCTTAAAAAAGAGAGGGTACATATATATGAATTCAATGGAAAAACTCGACAGGTTACTTATTCACTGGCAGGAGCATAATGAAGAACATGCACGGAGCTACAGGAAATGGGCTGAGGAGGCTGAAGCCTCTGGATTCCATAAGGTTGCAGAGTTGCTTGGGAAGGCCCATGAGGAGACATTAAAAATCAATTCCCTCTTTGAAGAGGCCAGAAAGGAGGTGGAAAAGGCAGGTTCGTCAAATAACTTTGAATGAACTGTTTTATACCCGAATCCAGTGATAAAGCTGTCATGCTGAATCCTGATCTTCATCAGGACAGGTTTATTTCAGCATCTCTCAAGACCCTGAAACAATACTGTGACCTTCGTCAGCACATGGTTCATGGTGACAGAGAGATCATTTTTACCAAATTGTTAATCATACTTGGTTCGCTGGATTTGAGGTATATATGGCTATAGCCGTAGAGCTTTTTAATCCTTAGACAAAGGAATTTATATTACCAGGATCAGGAGGTTCGGATGAGGCGATTCATTACTATGTTCATGATAGTATTCTTTGCCTTTAGCTGTATAAGTGCTGCAGAGGCAACTGAGCTGGACTCCTTGATTAAGCTGCTTATAAAAAAGGGGATTATAACAGAGGAGGAGGCCGGAGAGATAAAGAGAGAGATCTCAAAAGAAGCGGTCACTGCTGCGGAGGAGAAGACATCCTCTGAGATATCTGAAGAAGACTCCTCTCCTGTCAGCATCTCCGGTTCAATCTACGGAGAGTATCGCTGGATGAGGCATCGTGACATAACAGACCCTGATACAGACTCCACCTCTGATCTTTATCTCAGAAAGGTGGAGCTGGGCACAGAGGTATCCCTGACCCACTGGGCAGAGGCATCGGTGGTGCTGAACTCCGAGTGGATAGGTGATGATATCAACCAGGGTGATGAGAAGGTGGCAGTAGATGAGGCAACACTCACACTGAAGGGAGAGGGCTTCCCCCTGTATCTGGTGCTGGGTAAGAGAACCCAGCCCTTCGGGGTGTTTGAGAACCATCTTATCACTGATCCCATGACACAGGATGCCTATGAGACAAAAAGACCGGGGCTGACCCTTGGAGTTGAAGGTCCTCTGGGGCTTGATGCCTCCCTAACTGTCTACAAGGGTGAGGAGCAGATGAACCATCTCTTTGAGTCAGGGCTTTTTGAGGATACCCTTCGAGGGTGGGAGACAAGGCCTCTGATGATGTGGGCTCCTTTATTCTCTCTGTCAGTGTTACACCTGTGGAGGAGACACTCACAGTGTTTGGCTCCTATCTGTCAGAGCCGGGCTGGGGCAGGAGGAACGAGACAGTGAATGCCGGGTTCAGCCTTTCACCCTCTTTTCCTGAAGGTCTCAGGATTGATGCAGAGTACATGAAGGCACTGAAGAGGGAAGAGTATGCCGGAGCAGGAAGACAGTACAAGGAGGCAGTGTTTTCTGTTACAGCAGCCTATGAGTTTGTACTGAGGAAAAGGGAATCCAGAGGCGGAGGGCTATTTGCCGAAAGGCGGGCACATCTTATAAGTGAGCCTCTGGAGGTGGCCCTGAGGTATGAGTATTTCGATGATGACGGGCTGGGTGATGACCTGGGTATCTGGACAGTAAAAGACCGCTACAGTGTGGGAGCGAGGTACAGCTTTTACAATGATGAGACCTCGGGGCTTAATGCCTTTGTGGCAGGAGAGTACAGGAGAACAGGGCTCAGAACACATACTGATATGAAGGACAGTAATGATGAGTTCTATCTCAGGGTTGGTGTGGATTTCTGATGGTTATGGGTTTTGAGTTAAATAAAGACCTGGAGTCACGGTAAGTTTCATTAACAGGTGGTATGATAGAGTCTTCACTCATTCTCGGCAGGCTCCTGCCTGCCTCCGAGGGAATTTTGCGATTTGCCATCCACGGCAAATCTTTTGCAAAATTCAAAACCCTTCAGACTCAACCATACCACCTGCTTCAAAGGAATGCCAGTTTTTAGTCGCTGGTGGTTGGTAAAAAATAAAAAATAAGGAGGTCTGGATCTATGAGGTATCTTTTAAGAAGTATAACACTATTTGCTATAGGGTTCTTCCTGTTTACAGGCATTGCTCGTGCCCATTTCGGGATGATAATCCCATCAGATGACATCGTGACGAAGAAGGACAAAAAGAAAATCATTCTTGATATAAAGTTCATTCATCCCTTTGAGGGAACCTATATGAACATGGAAAGACCAAGAGGGGTTGGTGTGTTTGTCAAAGGGCAAAAGATATCTCTTTTGAAAGCACTCAAAAAAAGGACAGTCAGGGGTTTTACCACATGGGAGGCTACATACAGGATCAAAGGCCCTGGAGACATGATCTTCTATGTGGAACCTGCACCATACTGGGAACCTGCTGAAGAAAGTTTTATTATCCATTATACAAAGGTGGTGGTCAATGCCCTTGGCCTGGAGGAAGGCTGGGATGCTGAGGTGGGATTGCCTGTGGAAATCATTCCCCTTACCAGACCCTATGGCCTCTGGACAGGAAATGTCTTTCAGGGTGTTGTGAAGTTCAACGGAAAGCCAGTGCCTTTTGCAGAGGTGGAGGTGGAATATTACAACAAGGACGGCAGTATCAAGCCTCCTGCTGACCCTTATATTACACAGGTTATAAGGGCTGACAGGAATGGTGTTTTTACTTATGCCATGCCGCGGGCAGGATGGTGGGGGTTTGCTGCACTGATCACAGCACCTTACAAACTGGAAAGACACGGTAAAAAGTATCCTGTGGAACTGGGGGGCGTAATCTGGATAAAAACAAGGGATATGAGGTAATCTTATGCATATATCTGAGGGTATTCTTTCCACACCTGTGCTGGCGGCTGGCGCTGTCCTTACAATAGGTGGTGTTACACTGGGATTGAAGAAGATGGACTATGAGAAGATTCCCGAGGTAGCCGTGCTTTCTTCGGCCTTCTTTGTGGCATCCCTGATACATGTCCCCCTGGGACCCACAAGTGTTCACCTTGTTCTGAACGGTCTTGTAGGTGTGCTGCTGGGATGGATGGCCTTTCCATCCATCCTGGTAGCCCTTGCACTTCAGGCCCTGCTGTTTCAGTTTGGAGGATTTACGGTTCTTGGTGTAAACACCTTCAACATGGCAGCACCGGCAGTAGCCTCCTATTATTTTTTCAACTTTCTTGTAAGAAGAGGCAACAGATCTGTTACTGCTGTAGCTGCCTTTCTTGCGGGAGCACTTGGAGTGGGAGGTGGCACATTCCTGATCGCGCTCTCTCTGGTTACCACTGGAGAAGAATTTCTCTCTGTAGCCCGACTGGTCTTCCTTGCACACCTGCCGGTTATGTTAATAGAGGGTATAATAACCGCATTCTGCATACTTTTTATTAAAAAAGTAAAACCTGAAATACTGGAGGTGGGCAAATGAGTCAACAGTCAACAGTCAGAGGTCAGAAGGATTTCTCAAAGAGTTGGGATTTCTTTGAAATAGAGAAATCAATACTTATACTTAGAAGGTCAAAGACTTTTTTGAGTCGACGAGTGGGCGTCGCAATCTCTTTTTTACTGCTTGCTGCATATTGCCTGCTGCTGCCTGCCACAGCCTCTGCCCACAGGGTCAATGTCTATGGTTATGCAGAGGATGGAAAGGTTTTTGTGGAAGGCTATTTCGTGGATGGCACAAAGGCGATGAACTCTCTTGTAGAGGTCTTTGATGCAGAGACGGGAGAAAAGCTTCTTGAAGGTAAAACCAATAAAGAAGGCGTCTTTTCCTTCAAGATACCAAAACTTACAGCACTGAAACTGGTGCTTACGGCAAGTATGGGACATAAAAATGACTACACTATCAGCCGTGAAGAGGTGGCAGAAGCCCTTGGCCGGTCAGGAACCAGCCAGGAGTCAACGGTCAGGAGTCAACAGTCACCAGTGAGCAGTGAGCAGTCAGAAGCCAGTAAGCAGAGAGCCGGACAAAAGGAGGAAGTGACTGCTGAAGGGGCGGTTAGCTCAAAGGAGATAGAACAGGTTGTCGCAAAGGTCCTGGATCGGAAACTGCTACCTATAAAAAACATCCTTCTGAAGATGCAGGAAGAGGCATCAAGGCCTGGCATGACAGAGATAATTGGAGGCATTGGTTATATCATGGGTATTATGGGAATTGTGCTATACTTTAAAAGTAAAAACAGATGATATACTCAGACTCTCATGCATCTTGAAGAATTTGCAGAAGGTGATTCCCTGCTTCACCGCATAGACCCGAGGGTGAAGTTCATCACCCTTATGCCTTTTATACTGCTTGTGGCAGTTCTTAAAGGGATTGAACTGCCGCTTATTGGTCTTATAGTGTCACTGGTTCTTGTAATCATCGCCCGTCTTCCACTTAAGAAACTCATAAACAGACTGCTTGTGGTGAACACCTTTGTGCTCCTGCTCTGGCTCTTCATTCCCTTTAGCTATCCGGGCAGAGAGATTTTCTCTATCGGACCTCTGGGGTTAAGCCAGGAAGGGCTTCTGTATGTGCTTTCCATTACCATAAAAACAAATGCCATTGTACTGGCAACAATTGCTGTGCTGGGAACCTCTGAGATATTCTCCCTTGCACACGCACTTCTGCACTTGAAGATGCCTGAAAAGCTGGTATACCTCTTCTTCTTTTTCTATCGTTATATAAGCGTGCTGCATGAAGAATATACACGTCTGAAGAGGGCAATGGCCATCAGGTGCTTTCATCCTGAAACAAACATGCATACATACAGGAGCTTTGCCTATCTGGTGGGAATGCTTCTTGTAAGAAGCTATGAGCGGTCCCAGAGGATATACCAGGCAATGCTATGCAGGGGATTTCAGGGCAGGTTTCCCCTTGTCAGGCACTTCAGACTGACAGGGAGGGATATCCTGTTCCTTACAGTCATGATATCCATAACAATTGCCATGGCAGTCATTGCGATAACCTGAATTCAGCTTTATGTAAGAATCATTGCTGTCCGGAAAGATTTAGTTAAGAAAAAGCAAGGCAGGGAACTGAGAATACAGTAAGCAGTGGATGAGTTAATGAGTAGATGAGTATATGAGGTGGATGAGTGGATGGGGTGAAGGGTTAAAGGTCAGTGAGCAGTAAAAAAAGAGGCAACAGGTGGTTCATCAGGGCATTGATGCAATGGGATTTAATTATAACCAGACAGGGCCTTTTCAGTCTTAAGGTGATACATAAGTATGCTGGTGTATGTCACTGTCGGTATTGCTACATGCCCTTCTTCACCACCTGTTGCCCCTCTCTTTAAGAGATTCTTAGAATCCCTCTTTCTTCTGAGAAGCTAAGGGGGAAGGGTGATTGGACAGGTATTGAAAAGATTACACTATAGAGCAATCCTGTGGATTGCATTATTTTTATGAGGTGCCCTGCCGTTGGGCATGTGTGTGTAAAAATATGGAAGAATTAGGGAAAGCACTGCTATGAACTCGATTTTTGAAAACAAAGGAGCGAGGCGGCCATGATTGAGATTAAAGACCTTTATTTTGAATACCCCAATGGTAAACATGTCTTCTCGGGACTTGATTTCAGCCTTAAAAAAGGAGAGAAAGTGGGACTCATTGGCCCCAACGGGGCAGGAAAGACCACGCTTTTTCATCTTATAATGGGGCTCCTCAAACCCTCAAAGGGCGAGATATGGATCTTTGACAGGGCCCGAAGAGAGGAGGCAGACTTCCACGAGGTGAGAAGACGCATAGGCCTGTTATTTCAGGACTCAGATGACCAGCTTTTCTG
Organism: Nitrospirota bacterium; assembly: GCA_013151785.1. Taxonomy (GTDB): domain Bacteria; phylum Nitrospirota; class Thermodesulfovibrionia; order Thermodesulfovibrionales; family JdFR-85; genus JAADHP01. Next base: position 13,738 of record JAADHP010000196.1, read on the forward strand.
CCCCACTGTGGAGGAAGACATTGCCTTTGGTCCCTTGAATCTGGGTATGAACAATAGAGAGGTTGAGAAACGGGTTCATGAAACCTGCGAACTCCTTGGTCTCAATGGACTGGAGGAGAGGGTTACCTACAGGCTCTCGGGAGGCGAAAAGCGACTTGTGGCACTGGCAACCATATTTGCCATGAGGCCCGAGTGTTATCTCCTTGACGAACCAACTACAGGGCTTGATACGGAAACAACAGAGCGGATCAAAGAGTTTCTCGAAAAGCATGCGGAAACCTATATCATAATCAGCCATGATCATGATATAATTGAGCAGCTTTGTAACAAGGTCTATCGTTTAAATGGAGGCAGACTGGATCTGGTGAGTCCTTCTCTGAATGGCTCGGAGACCAGCAACCAGTGAAGCTCCCTGACCTCTGGTCGGGGCTTCACTTGACAAAAAAACAGAAAATATTTTAGGCTATCGGTAAACGTTTGCCGATAACATATTTCTTTATCAAGGAGGTCAACTATGACACCAAAAGACGTGATCACTTTTGCACAGGAAAATGATGTGGTGATGGTGGATTTCAAGTTTATTGATTTTCCCGGTATCTGGCAGCACTTCTCAGTACCTATTGATGAGCTAAAAGAAGAGACCTTTGAAGAGGGCGTTGGATTTGACGGCTCTTCCATAAGAGGATGGCAGGCAATTAATGCCTCGGATATGCTCATTATTCCTGACCCTGAAACAGCAATTCTTGATCCCTTCAGGAAATATCCCACATTGAGTTTAATATGTAATATTGTCGATCCGATTACTAAAGAACCCTATACAAGGGACCCTCGATATATAGCCCAGAAGGCTGTTCAGTATCTTAAGTCAACAGGCATCGGTGATACAGCCTATTTCGGGCCTGAGGCCGAGTTCTTTATCTTTGACGACATCCGTTTTGACCAGAATGCCCATAGTGGCTATTACTTTGTTGATTCTGTGGAAGGCATCTGGAATTCCGGCAAGGAAGAGAATCCGAATCTTGGATACAAACCACGTCATAAAGAGGGTTATTTCCCTGTACCTCCAACAGATAGCCTCGAAGATATAAGGACGGAGATGGTAACCATAATGAAGAAATGCGGCATTCATGTGGAGGCCCAGCATCATGAGGTCGCCACCGCTGGACAGGGTGAGATTGATATGCGATATGCTCCGCTGGTAAGACAGGCAGACAATCTCATGCTCTTCAAATACATTGTCAAGAATGTTGCAAGGGCACATGGTAAGACAGCTACATTCATGCCAAAGCCTATCTTTGGCGACAATGGCTCAGGTATGCACACCCACCAGAGTATCTGGAAGGATGGGCAGCCTCTTTTCGCCGGTGATGGTTATGCTGGGCTGAGCGAGATAGCCCTGTATTACATAGGTGGTATCCTGAAACATGCACGGGCTCTGGCTGCTATTACCAACCCCACCACCAACTCTTACAAAAGGCTTGTTCCTGGTTTTGAGGCACCGGTGAACCTTGCATATTCAGCAAGAAACCGTTCTGCTGCTGTAAGGATTCCCATGTATTCACCTTCACCAAAGGCCAAGAGGGTAGAGGTAAGGTTCCCAGATCCGTCCTGTAACCCCTATCTTGCCTTTGCTGCCATGTTGATGGCAGGGCTTGATGGTATCGAGAACAAGATTGATCCAGGAGAGGCAATGGATAAGGATCTCTATGAACTTCCTCCTGAGGAGCTTGCAAAGGTTCCGCAGATCTGCGGAAGCCTTGATGAGGCACTTGATGCCCTTGAAGAGGATCATGCCTTCCTCCTCAAAGGTAATGTCTTTACAGAAGATGCCCTCCAGACCTGGATCGAGTACAAACGGCAGAACGAGATAGACGCACTGAGGCTGAGACCTCATCCCTACGAATTCTTCCTTTACTACGATATTTAAATTAAAACAACAGAGGCTGTGGGCTGATGCCCACAGCCTCTATTCAAGAATAAACTTATCGTTTCTGCAACCTGAAATCTACACTCTAAAATTATTATAAGGCCTCTTCCCCCCTCTCTCCTGTTCTGATTCTTACAACATCCTGAAGATTATAGACAAAGATCTTTCCATCCCCGATCTCACCTGTGCGGGCAGCATTTATGATTATATCCACGATCTCCTCTGTCTTTTCATCAGGCACTGCCACCTCAATCTTTACCTTCGGGAGAAATTTTACCTCATACTCAACCCCACGGTATACCTCCATGTGTCCTTTTTGCCTGCCAAACCCCTTTACCTCAATAACGGTCATGCCCTGAACACCAGCATCAGTAAGTGCCTTTCTTACCTCTTCAAGTTTGTAATGCTTGATAACTGCTGCAATCAGTTTCATTATACTACCTCCTTGCTGTGATGATTAAACAATCCCTTTGGCACAGGAATCTATAAAACAAAATCCTTTACAAAGAAAAAGTGCAACCCCAACAGGCCACATCCCTTTCTGTAGACAGAGTCTGTCTAATAATGGAGAATCTCCAGCAGGTCATTGTAATCCTGAATAGTATCCCTATCAATGGTTTTAAGTTGTATCTTCATGAAATACTCCTTTGCCTTTTCAAAATCACCTTTAAAGGCAGGGTCCATTTTTATAGCCTCTGTTAAGGCCTCTGCTGCATCACCGTATCTGCCCATAGCGTTGTAGGTAAGGGCAAGCCCATAATAGGCCATGAAAAAATCAGGTACCCTTTTCAGGGCAGATTTATATGCCCTCTCAGCCTCAGCAAACTTTCCCACTCTGTAATAAACCCTGCCAAGGTTGGTGAAGGCCTTATGAGGGCTTTTATAAAGTGGATTCTCTAATGCCTTCTTAAGTGCCTTCTCTGCCTCCCCGTATCTTTTCATAATTGTATACACAACACCAAGACTATTGTATGCCTCTGAATAGGATGGGTCAAGCTGGATGGCCTTTTTAAAAGACTCCTCTGCCTTTTTGTATTCCTCGAACTGATGATATATAAGCCCGAGTGCATAGTATGCCTCCTTGAATTCCGGATTNNTCTGATTGTTTTCTGGAGTTCCACAAAGGCATCCTGCAGTTTACCCTCCTGAATATCAGATATGGCCAGCTTATAATGTGCCTCAGCATTCTTTAGCCTGTCTTCACGCACCTGGGGTGATACACAGGAAAGGATGATCAGGGACAGGAGGCATATTTTTAATAGCCTTATCATGATGTTAGTTCTGTCCGCTTCCTCTCAATAAGCTCCAATAATGCATCAAAGGATTCTGCAAAGAGTCTCACACCTTCTTCTTCAAGCTTGGTTGTTACCTCATCAATGCTTATTCCAAGGGATTCCACCTCCTCGATTATCTTATAGGCTGTATCCACATCTCTATCAATAGTCCTTTCAGCCCTGCCATGGTCTTTAAATGCCTTCCAGGTTGCATCTGGCATTGTATTGACCGTACCAGGCCCGATAAGCTCCTGTACATACAGTATATCACTATAGGATGGGTTTTTGGTGCTTGTGCTGCCGAAGAGAAGCCGCTGAATCCTGGCACCTTTTAGCTTGAGTTGCAGAAACCGGTCTGTGGAAAAGGCCTGTTTAAAGGCATCATAGGCTATCTGGGCATTGGCAACAGCGGTTTTTCCCAGAAGGGCTTTTATTTTTGCGGCTGTTTCATCGTCTGCATTGCGGAGTTTTTCTTCAAGATACTTATCAGTTAATGTATCCACTCTGCTTACAAAAAAACTCGCCACTGAGGCAATCCGGTCCAATGGTTTCCCCTCATTCATTCTTCTTTCAAGTCCCTTCAGGTATACATCCATCACCTCTTTATAACGGAGCACAGCAAACAGCAAAGTAACATTTACATTGACTCCTTCGTAAATAAGCTCTTCAATGGCAGGTAACCCCTCTGGGGTGGCTGGCACCTTGATCATAAGGTTTGGTCTGTTTATCTTATTAAAAAGTTCCCTGGCCTCCCTGATGGTTCCTTCTGTATCATGGGCAAGGTGTGGATCAACCTCTATGCTGACATAGCCATCATCACCTTCACTTTCATTGTAAACCTTCAACAACAAATCACATGCCTCTGTGATGTCCTGGATTGCAAGGGAATAGAAGATATCCTTTGCAGAAAGACTCTCCTCTTTCTGAAAGAGTTCTTTGAGCTGTTCATCATATTCCGTGCCTGACTTGATGGCCTTATAAAAGATGGTGGGATTTGAGGTCACCCCTCTGAGGCCCTCCTCATCTATCATTCTTTTCAGTTCACCCGAATGAAGTAACGACCTGCTTATGTTGTCATACCAGAAGCTCTGACCATACCTCTGCAACAGCAATAAGGGATTTTCTGCCATCATATACCTCCTTTAATCATATAATTTATGAGTTTTTTTGAACAGCTAAAGCCGCCATGATTATCTACCATATACCTCATCCAGAATCTCTCTGGCACCTCTGTCAAGGAGGTCCCTGGCAAGGCTATCACCGATGGTTTCAGCCTCCTCTGGAGAACCGCTTGTGCTGGCCCTTATTATGGTTTTTCCATCAACACTTCCTACAAGTCCATCAAGAACCAACACCTCTCTGCCATTATCCTGAATTAGAGATCCATATGCTGCTATAGGTACCTGACATCCACCCTCAAGGCATTTCAGAAAGGCCCTCTCTGCCACAACACAGAGTGCCGTTTCCCGGTGGTTTAAAGGAGACACAAGTTCGTTGATAAAATCGTCATCTACCCTGCATTCTATGCCTATTGCACCCTGTCCTATGGCTGGTAACATAATCTCAGGTGAGATTCGTTCTGTAATTCTTTCCTCCCAACCCAGCCTTTTGACACCTGCGGCAGCAAGGATTATTGCATCGAACTGCCCTTCATCAAGCTTTCTCAGTCTGGTATCCACGTTTCCGCGTAATTGTACGATTTTAAGGTCAGGCCTCTGGTTAAGTAACTGACATGAGCGTCTGAGGCTGCTCGTACCAATTACAGATCCTTCCGGAATATCATGGAAGTTACCAATAATGAAGCCCTTTTCGTTTTTTCTTGATATAAATGCATCTCTCGGGTCTTCCCTTTTGCAGATTGCTTTCAGATGAAGACCTGATGGTAAAACCGTGGGGACATCCTTCATGCTGTGCACTGCCAGATCCACATCGCCTCTGAGCATTGCCTCTTCAATCTCTTTTACAAACAGTCCCTTTCCACCAATCTTGGCAAGTGGAACATCAAGTACTTTATCGCCTGTTGTCTTTATCTTTCTTATTTCCACCTCGATTTCAGGATGAAGCTTAATCAATTCTT
>JAADHP010000067.1 GCA_013151785.1 Nitrospirota bacterium
ATCACAGGACAGGCATATGTTTGACCGTCTCCGGCAGATCAAAAAGGTTATAAAGATTGTAATGGAGCGGGCAGAACCTGGTGAACTTCCTCCCATTGTGGTTGGCGATTTTAATGCAGGCAGATCCTTTGATGGTAGTATTCCCGAAGCATCTGTGCTGGAAATGGAAAGGTACTTCTGGCGTCCTGTTGACAAAACTGTAAACTGCAGAAATCACGAAACAGGACGAGACATCATCTATATCGGGAAAAAGAGTGTTTTCAAAAACAGTATTGGTGATTACATTGTAATTCGTACTAATAATGTCAATTTCAGTGGCATTGCTGAAAGCGTGGAGGGATTTCCCGGATTCTTTGATGAATTAACCGACCACAACTCTCAGGGATTCAGCTTTCATATACAATCATTGGCGTCCAAAATAAATTGATAAGCTCTGAATAAGGCGGGGTACCGAAGAAAAATAAGGCCCACACCTTTGTCTACAGTGAGCAGTAAGCAGTTAGCAGTGGATGAGTGGATGGGTCAGTGAGCAGTGAACTGTGAGCAGTAAGCAGAAAGCAACAAGGAGTTATAAGAAGGGCAACAGGTGGTGAAGAAGGCCATGTAGCAATACCGACAGTGACATACACCGGCATACTTGTGTATCACCTTAAGGCTGAAAAGGCTCTGTCTGGTTATAATTTAAATCCTATTGCATCAATGCCCTGATGAACCACCTGTTGCTCCCATCTATAATAGATTTCAAGAATACCTCTCTCTACTGAGAGGTCTCGGTATTTGGACAGGGTATTGAAAAAAGGTTACACTACAGCGTAATCCTTGGGATTGTCTTAATTTTTATGAGGTGCTCCGCCTATTTAATATGCATTTTGGATAGATATGATATACAATCAACTGAATAAGCTAAAAGTCACAGGGATCAAGAACTGAAAACCTCATTATTTACCCTTCAGATATTCAGTGATATATCTTGCGAATTGATCAAAATCCTTCAGGTCTTCCTGAAGATGTCTGTAGATTTCTTTGATATCCACTCTTATATAATCATGAACAAGGATGTTTCTTAGCCCTGCAATAGGAATCAATTACCACCTCGGCAGAGAGTTGAAGGTATCTCTCGATAGCACCTCTCAATGTAGGGTCCTTACTGATTTCCTCAAGGGAATGTTTCCTGTATTCCTTAAGATAGGAGACATACTCCCTGAGTCTTTCAAGTCGTTCAACTATCATTTCTCTGACATTCACTTTAAAAGCCCCTCTCCTCGGAGCAAGGGGCTCCCCGAAAAGTCGCAGACTTTTTGGGGCAGAAGCCACGGATGGCATGCGAGAATGACTGAGAAGGCAATACCTGTGTGCCTGTAAAGTTGACTGGATAGGCAATCACTATTTTAAGGACACACAACAGAGATAGTTCATCAATTACTCTTCTATGCCCCTTTCAGAGCCTTCTTGTAAAATTTCTCTGCGTATTCCTTTACCATCCTTCGAGCACTGAACCTGGCAGAGGTGCTTTTTATGGCCTCTTTCATTATCCTTACCCAGTCATGGGGCACGCCCCTTTCATCAACCCTGTAGTATGTGGGTACAATCTCTTTTTCAAGAAGGTTGTAAATCTGCTCGGCATCCTTACCATCATCACCAGTGCCTTCAAAGGCCCATCCGTTTTTACCATTAAACCCTTCTATCCACCAGCCGTCAAGAATGCTGAGATGGGGAACCCCGTTCAGGGAGGCCTTCATTCCGCTTGTTCCGCTTGCCTCAAGAGGAGGCCGAGGATTATTAAGCCATACATCCACCCCATGGGTCATGTACTGGGCAAGCTGTTCATCATAGTTTTCCACAAAGGCTATCCTTCCTCCAAAATCAGGGTCATGTGCATGGTTGAAGACCTGCTGAAGGATCCTCTTTCCTGCATCATCTGCTGGATGTGCCTTGCCTGCGAATACAATCTGCACAGGCATCCACCTGTTGTTGACAATCCTCTTGAGCCTCTCTATATCCTGGAATATCAGGTATGCCCTTTTATATTCGGCAAAACGTCTTGCAAATCCAATGGTAAGCGCTGATGGCTCAAGCAGTGTACCACCTGCAATAATGTTTACAGTACTCACCCTGTCCTCAACCCATCTCTGCCTCACCCTGTTACGGATGAAGTTGATAAGCTTCGTCTTCAGCCTGTAATGTACCTGCCAGAGTTCTTCATCAGGGATATCCTCTATCAACTGCCAGTTCACAGGATTGTCATGGTCATCAAGCCAGTCAGGATCAAAGTATCTGTTGAAGAGGAGTTGCATCTTTGGTTCAATCCAGGTGGGAATATGAACCCCGTTAGTAATGTAATCAATAGGCACATCCTCTTCTTTCCTTTCTGGCCAGAGAGGCTGCCACATACGCCGTGTCACCTCTCCATGTCTTTTGCTAACAGCATTCCGATACTCTGACATCCTGAGGGCAAAGGCGGTCATGTTGAATCCGGCTGCTGGTTCTGACGGGTGTATTCCCAGTTCGAGGAACTCCTCTCGATTCAGACCAAGAAGTGGATAATAATGGCCGAAATATTTGTCCATAAGATGAAAGGGGAAGACATCATGGCCTGCAGGCACGGGGGTATGGGTTGTAAATACAGTGGTAGCCTTCACCTCTCTGGAGGCCTCCTCAAAGCTCATTCCACCTTCTACCCGCTTTCTTATTCTTTCGAGTATTGCAAAGGCAGGATGTCCTTCATTCAGGTGAAGCACAGAGTGTTTGATACCAAGGGTACTCAGAACCTCACTTCCTCCAATACCAAGCACAATCTCCTGACGGAGCCTCTGCTCCATATCTCCTATATAGAGACGGGCAGATATCACGCGATTCCAGGGATCATTTATCTCTATGTCAGTGTCCATCAAATAAAGCTGTATTCTTCCCACCTGCAACTTCCATACTGCCACATAGATGGGTGGTTCAATAAAGGGAACCTGAACAACAATCTGTTTTCCATCCTTATCAAGTACCCTGACAATGTGTGTGGCATCCCTGTCCAGAACCTCATCCACATCCTCCTGCCATCCATCGGCCCTGATCTTCTGTCGCACGTATCCCTCTGGATACATAAAGCCCACTGCCACCAGTGGCACACCAAGATCACTACACTCCTTCAGATGATCACCTGCCAGAAAACCCAGACCTCCTGCATAAAAGGGAAGGGAATGATGGAGTCCGTATTCTGCGGAAAAATAGGCAATGGGGAAATCCCCTGGGTCAGCAATGTTCTCAGAGAACCAGCTACTCCTGGGATATATCTCCCTGTGGAATTTTGCAAGAACCACATCATAATGATGGAGGTATTCAGGGTCTTTTGCAGCATCCTCCAGTATATCCTGTGGGAGTTCCCTGAGCATCTTCACAGGATTGTGTGTGCATTCCTTCCATGCCTGGCGATTGAGCATCTTGAAAAGCATCCTCGCCTCAGGGTGCCAGCTCCACCAGAGGTTATAGGCCAGTTCACCGAGGCCACTGATTCTCTCGGGAAGATTGGAAATCATTTTTCCTCCTTTTTATATTTTCTTATCCTTTCGAAGTATCCTGTATGTCCAGATTTTGACAAAGTCATTGATCACAAACCATGCAAGGGCATACGCCCAGACAAGAATAGCATTCCTCCAGCCTATGGGAGCAATAAACCATCCATACACTGCAAAGAGTGTTGCCACGCCCTTTGTGGCAATAGCAGCCCAGAGAAGTAATGGAGCAGGATGTGGTTTCTGCCAGAAACGGTTATCTGTTCGTGTTATGAATATTGTGAGATGTCCTGCTACAGCCAGTTTCAGGAATATAAAACTCTGAACAACAGGAGCTGAGAGGTGCATATACTCCTCAGCAATATAAAAGATTCCAAAGCTTGCAATAACACCAAGGATGCCAAGCACAGTGGATATGCCCATCACCTCTATCATATTCCACTTGACCGGCCTGTTGTTCACCTTTGTTCTGTCATAGGCAATGGCCAGTATGGGAAGGTCATTAAGAAAGGCCAGTATAATAATCATGATTGCAGTAACAGGATAGAAATTGAATATAACAATGGAAGCAGTCATGAAGAGGATTACCCTGATTGTCTCTGCTATCCTGTATATGCTGTAACTCTTCATCCTTTCAAATGTAACCCTGGCTCCCTTTATGGCATCTATGATTACGGATAGACCCGGAGAGAGCAAAACAAGATCCGCAGCTGCCCTTGCTGCATCTGTTGCTCCAGAGACTGCAATACCAGCATCAGCCTTCTTCAGTGCCGGTGCGTCATTAACACCATCGCCTGTCATTCCCACGATATGGCCTGCCTTCTGGAGTTTGTCAACGATAAAGTATTTGTCCTCTGGAAAGACCTGGGCAAATCCGTCGGCATTCTCTATCACCTCTATGATCTCGGATTCATGCATCTTTACATATCCCTTTGGCAGTTCTATCTTTCCGAACTCTTTTTCCAGTTCCCTTACAATCTCCTTTGCAATCCTCTGTGCCTCCTCTTCAGTAGCACCTGGTGCCAGTCGCCTGTACACAGCCATGGCAATGACCTTACCCAGCAGGATAAGCTCCCTGTTGCTTGCTCCCTTGAGTTCACGGGCATCCAGGATATTCTCCCCTATTCCCAGGATGTCTGCTATGTGTCTGGCAATAGATACATTGTCACCTGTCACCATCTTGATATCCAGTCCCAGATTCCTTGCCTCCTGGATTGTATCTTTTGAATCCTCCCGTGGAGGGTCAAAAAGTGGAAGCAGTCCTATAAACTCATAGTTTTTCTCTTCAGGCTGCTTTACCGCCACACCCAGTGTCCTGAAACCCTTTTCTGCAAAATCCTCCACCTTTTTCAGGATCTCATGCCTGTCAATCTCCTCTCCACACAATTCCAGTATCACCTGTGATGCCCCCTTTGTAACCATGAATGTCCTATCCCCTGACTTCACAACTGCCTCTGTCCTTTTGCTGACCGGATCAAAGGGTGTGAACCTTATCTGTTCATACTGTCTGAACTCCTGCATCTGGCCTGTCTTCTCAAGATACTCGAAAAGAGGAACCTCTATAGGGTCCTTATTCTCCTCCCTTGATGCAAGTGCTGCATAGAGCATCAATTCCTCAATGGTATGCCCACCAAAGGTAACAGGATCAGAAACAGTCATCCTGTTCTGGGTCAATGTACCTGTTTTGTCAGAGCAGAGAACATCCACACCTGCCAGTTCCTCTATTGCCACAAGACGGCTTACAATGGCCTGTCTCTTTGACAGGTTCATGGCACCCACTGCCATGGTTACAGACAGCACAGCTGGCAGGGCAACAGGAATTGCGGCAACGGTCAGAACAAGGGTGAATCTCAGTATCTCAATCATATCTTCGTGTCTGAACATGGCAGTAATAAGAATAATCGCTGCCAGGAATATGGTAATAATAATCAGATAGTTTCCTATATGTATAACCGCCTTCTGGAAATGGCTTTTTTCCTCTCTCTGTGCCCTTGCCACAAGCGCAACGGTCTTCCCGAAAAATGTATTCATTGCCGTATTAATCACCACTGCTATCATCTCTCCCTGCTTTACTATGGAGTTGGAGTATGCCACATCCCCTGTCTTCTTGCTAACAGGCAATGATTCACCTGTAAGCGCTGACTGGTCAGCCTGTATAAAATCTCCTTCAACAAGCTTTACATCTGCCGGAATCAGGTCTCCTATCTTTATCTTTATGATATCTCCGGGAACCAGTTCTCTGGCATCTACTGTCTGGAATCTTCCATCCCTGAGGACAAGTGCCTTCTTGGCCAGTTTGTTCTTCAATACCTTCAGGGCATTCATTGCCTTTGACTCCTGCCAGAGGTCTATGAATGCATTTGTCAGAAGCAGAACCATTATTATTGCAAAATCCTCCCACCTCTTGACCACGGCAGACAGGGCTGCAGCGATCTCTATCATCCAGGGAATCGGCCCCCAGAAGCGCCTGAAGACCCTGTGAAATGTGGATTCCTCCTTTTCAGGTATCTCATTATAGCCATACTCCTGAAGTCTCTTCCGGACCTCTTCTGAACTTAGTCCTTTCCCTTTCTCTGTCTGGAGGGTATCGAGTGTTTCATCCACTGATAATTTTTCATAATCCTCGGTCTTTTTCATTCTCGTCTCCTTTATGGTTTCTGTTTTAAAAATAACCTGCGTTCACTGAAAAATAACTCTGCCACTATAACAGAAAGATAGATAGCACCTATCCAGATAAGCCCGCTCCGGTATGACCTGTAAAGATAGATACATAACACTATCCATGAAGAAACCGATAGAAGTAGCCCTGACAGAGGGATAACTATACCGATACCTATACGCCTTCGAAGCCTGATTGCTGACAGGTTGATAGCTGTAAAGAGCAATAAAAAGGTGGAACTTGCAAAAGATGAGATGATGGTGAGGTCTGTGGTATTCACAAAGAGCAGTGTCATAATAGTAATAAATATGAGGCTCACATAGGGGATATTGTTGCCCCGTTCCCTGTGTGAGAATACCTTTGGCAGATCAGAATCCTGGGCCATAACCATTGCAAGACGCGCAGTGCCAAACATGGTAGCATTGATGGCGGATGCAGTGGAAAGGAGTGCTCCCAGTCCTATTAGCATGAAACCTGACCTGCCAAGGAAGGGCTTCGCTGCCACTGCAAGGGCATATTCCTTGTATTTACTGATCTCTTCAGGCAACAGGTTACCCACTGCAACGAGGGAAACAAGCAGGTAAATAGTAATGGTTACACCGATGGAGATAAGAATTCCCCTGCTGAGGTCTCTATCAGGGTTCCTCATCTCATTTACTGAATTCGGTATCAATTCAAAACCCTCATAGGCTACAAAGATAAGTGCTGCACCCATGAGAACACCTGAGGCACCTGTATTAAAGAAGGGCACAAGATGATCTGTTTTGATATAAAAGAGACCGGTTACTGCAAAAAGTGATAGAATCAACACCTTGACCAGAACTATCAGATCCTCGCTTTCGCCCGCTGCCTTTATCCCGTAGAGATTAATACCCATGAAAAGAAGGAGAATAAAGGATTGTAGCAAGTGATGCATGGCATTAATATGTGCATGTGCACCAAACATTGCTGTGGCATAAACACCAAAGGTATATGCATAGAGGGCCATTGTTCCTACATAACCTACCACAAGCATCCAGCCGCCCATCCCGGCAACGTTCTTCTGTCTGAATGCATGCTCCAGATAGGTAAAGCTACCACCATCTGAACGAAAAGCCAGACCCAGCCTGGCATAGGAGATACCGGTCAGAGCAGCAATAATACCGCCAAGGACAAAGGCGATGGAGGCAGCATGGCCTGCCAGTGCTACAGAAAGTCCAAGAACAGAAAATATGCCACCGCCTACCATGCCACCTACACCCATGGCAATAAGCTCCTTGAGTCCAAGCTTTTCGGATCTTTGAGAAATGCTCACCTTATGTTCCTTCCTGTATATGTCTTACCTGTTGCATGAAGGGTCCATTCCTGTATTTTGTAACAGTTAGTTACTGAACCTTATCACCTTAAAATAGTGATTGCCTATCCAGTCAACTTTACAGGCATACAGGTATTGCCTTCTCAGTCATTCTCGCATGCCATCCAAGGCATGCTCCGAGGAGAAAATCAGGTTCACCCTCCTGAACCTCTTTGATTTTCTGAAGCCCTTCAAAGGCAATACCTGTATGCCTGCTTTTGTTCAGACCTTTTTTCTATCGGCATTTCCGGGTTATCATTGCAAAGCAGAGTCCCTATCTGACCTGTGCGGCTGTTATATCTTTTCATTGGTTGTTAGCCCTGTCCATTCTTGAGTGCAGAAAAATCTTGAGACGGTGGTAAAACAGCGCCAGAACCAACAGACTCAGCCCGAGCCAGACCCATCTGAGCCAGCCGTGAAGAAGATGTATAAAGGTCTCCCCTACAATATATCCTGCTGTAAAAATAACAAATGCCCAGAATGCACAATTCAGTGCCTCGTAAAAAACAAATCGTACAAAGGATAGCTCTGTAAGACCAATGCCCATGGCTCCAACTATACGCATCCCATATAGATACTGGAGAATGAAAATGGAGGTTTTGGGATGGTTCATTATAATCCTGTTAGCCTCTTCAAAATGGGGTCTGAGTCTCCTGAATCTTGGCAGAATATATCGGATTCCGAATGTCCTGCCTATAAGGAACCAGAATATATGACCAGACCATGCACCAAGAGCAGCGGTCATCCATACACCTATGGGATTAAGAAGTCCGTCTCCAGCAAGCACTGCTGCTGTGATTAACACACCTTCTCCCTCCAGAAAAGTACCAGCAAAAACAGTGAGAAGGCCGTACTTTTCAATGATTATCTGAAGATTGACACCGGTCAAGTTTTAAACCACACATGATGATGCTCTAAATCCAATGACATCTCGATAACTCCGTTATAATTTTCTACCCCCCTGAAACCGAGTCTCTTCCAGAAGAAAAGAGCAGATCTGTTGTCTCTTCTGACCTTGACAAATATTCTTTTTACAACAGAGTATCTCTGCAGGTTATGCAGAAGAAGATTGAACGCCCTGGTTCCATAGCCACGCCTTCTCTGGTCTTTTTCAAATATTGCCAGACTGACCTCTGCAGATTCACCTAATATCAAATTATAGAGTCCTATGAAACCGATCCTTTTTGAGTCTTGCACTATACAATAAGCAGGTAAAAAGGTTCTCTTTGTCCACCACCAGGTAGAAAGCCACAAGGGAATCAGGCTTCTATTTCTGAGGTTAATCAACAGAATACCTTCATTTTTAAATCCCCTGGTTAGAAAGCTGGCATCAAGAATCCTCAATGGTCTCAGCATCAGGGAGCCATCTACCATAATTCTTGGAATTTTATAAAACAACATGCCTCAATCCAGCTACAAGAATAAGGACATCCAAACCGGTAATTATCTTTTTTCTATACCCGCCCTTTCTTCGGAATGATCCTCATTAAGAGACTTCTTGAAATCCCTTATGGCCTTTCCAATGTTACTGCCCAGTGACGGAAGTTTGCTGGGACCAAAAATAACCAGGGCAATAACAAGGATTACCACCAGTTCAGGGAACCCCAGGTCAAACATGCTCTCTCCTTTCCTGATTGATTGTAAAACAGATGATAAAGCTTCTCCTCAACACCGCTTATATCCTCACGGTTTTATTGTAATATAAATGTACCCTCCCTGTCTGTATACAAGAAGCAGTACACTCTCACCGGCCTTTGTTCTGGAAAGGGCATTGTCAAAATCATCCGTATTTTTTATCTCTTCCCTGTTAACCTCTGTAATAATATCTCCTCTTTTAAGGATTCCATATGCCGGGCTGTCAGCCTCTACATTGGTAACAACTACACCCTTAACATCGGGTGGTATATTCAAACTCTCTCTTATCTGTGGAGTCAGATTCTGTACATACACACCCTTGAGGATATTCTCCCGAATGCCCATACCCCTCTCTGCCAGTTTCTGAGGCAATTCACCAATTGTAACAGTAAGGGTCTTTTTCTTCCCGTTTCTGATAATCTTCAACTCGACAATCTTGTCAGGCCTTGTCTGGGCAACCATATTTCGAAGTTCGGTGGTATCAGCAACAGTCTTACCATTATACTCCACTATAAGGTCTCCTCTTTTAAGTCCTGCCCGGTCAGCAGGACTTCCTTTAACAACATTTGTAACAAGTGCCCCCTTGGTTGCCTTTATGCCAAGATGCTTCGCAATTTCAGGGGTAAGATTCTGTATTGTAACCCCAAGCCAGCCACGGATGACCTTTCCGTATTTTATAATACTGTCCATCACAGCCCGGGCCATATTTGAGGGAATGGCAAATCCTATGCCCATATAGCCGCCACTCTTGCTGAATATTGCTGTATTTATTCCCACAAGTTCACCCTTTACATTGACCAGTGCTCCACCTGAGTTACCAGGATTAATGGCAGCGTCGGTCTGGATAAAGTCTTCGTAATCTGCCAGGCCTATATTAGATCTGCCCACGGCACTCACTATACCCATGGTTACAGTATGGCTGAGACCAAAAGGATTGCCGATGGCAAGCACCACATCACCAACCTTCAGTTTATCAGAATCTCCGATCCTGATAGCAGGCAGATTCTTTTCATCTATTTTGATAACCGCAAGGTCGGTTTTCGGATCAGTCCCGATTACCTTTGCATCATATTGTCTCTTGTCATAAAGTATTACCTTGATTTTCTCAGCGTTTCTTACCACATGGTTGTTTGTGAGTATATAGCCATCCTTTGAAACAATCACCCCGGAACCAAGGGCGGTTGTCTTGTACTTATGTTCAGGCCCGAAGGGATAGCCAA
>JAADHP010000296.1 GCA_013151785.1 Nitrospirota bacterium
AAGCTCCTGGATAAGTTATACAATACCTTCCATAGCCTTGGACGACTTATTGCCCCAGATGTACAGGACTGGCAACAGGCAGGTAAGATCATAGCAAAAATGGGTAGAAAGTATGGTTTTGAAAAGAGATTCCTTTCAAGGATAACAAATGATGTCTTAATTGCTATTACTGCGAGGAAGGTCGGAGCTGTGGTGATCACAAAGAACAAAAAGGATTTCTTATTAATAAAGGAATTTCTGAATTTTAAAATGTCAGAGTAAAGCTCCCCGACCTTTGGTGGGGGAGCTTTACTCTGCGCAACAGCGGGCAAGGAGACTATCATGACAATGATTTGAGGAGATAAAGATCAGGTATATATTAAGAAATTTACCTTACATTAGATTCCCTGTGGCAAAGCACAGCCTCTGGCGGTAGTACTTGACTTTTTGATACCTTGCGGCTTGCCGCAGGGAGTTTCATTTATAAAGCTGCCTTCATCCCTGCTCAAAAAGCAAGGCATTCAGGCAGCATCCCTGTAAATTAATTGGAGGTGGATTGAAAAAAATGGTCTCAGAACTTTACGAACTTGTACCAGAGAAAATAGAAATTATGGGAGGGAAAGATATAAGTGAAGCCATTGCCATTTAATGCATGCGATTACAGATGTGAACGCTGTCTGGAAACAGACAGTTGCAGGCTCTATCAGATGCTCCAGGAAAGGAGGACATTGAACCGAATTATGGGGATAGATGAAGAGGATATTTCATCCATCGGGGAAGAACTTGTCGAGATATTGAAGGAGACACAGGATATGCTCAAGAAGTTAGCAGAGGAGATCGGAGTTGATCCTGAGAGCCTTTCGGAAGAGGATGATCTGGAAGAACAACTTGCAAAAGACGACCCCCTATATATACAGGCCCATGAATTCACACTGAAGACGCATGATTTTCTTAAAAAGATAGATGTCTTGATTAACAGTGATGCAAGAGAGTACTTCGAGGATATCATGTGGCATCATACCATTGTGTCGGCCAAGATGTACAGGGCATTAATATCAGCAACCCATAAGGAGACAATAGATGATGCCATAAATTCTGCAGCCGTTGCTGTTAAGTCATTGAATATATGCATTATTGCACTTGATTATATCTCGTCCGGACATTCTGCTATTTCAGGGGAGTGCAAGAGTCTCAGAGAATTTGCAGAATCTTTAAAGATGAAAATAAGGCTTAGACTTCTTTCATAAAATCATGTATAAAAGATGTAAGATCTGTATCATCCTTCAGAAAAATACAAAATGAAAAATGTTGGCTTTTCAATTTCTATGATTGTCTTTGGGTAAGGCGCTATTACTAACAGCCCTTTCAATGTCTTTCGTGATCAGGTAAAACTATACTCTGTGGACAGGTTTAATGGTTCCTATTTATTCAGCAATTCTCTTATATGGGAAAGAAGAGTGTGCGGGGCTATGGGTTTCTGAAGTATTAGATGATTTTTGTCTGATAAGAAAACCCTTTTGATAACTTCCTCAGGATAACCTGTTATAAAGATTGTTTTTATATCCGATCTGATAGACTTGATGTAATCATCTACTTCCTTGCCATTCCTTTGCGGCATTATAATATCACATATCAAAAGGTCTATCTGATCCTTGTATCTCATAAACTTCTCTATTGCCTCATCTCCATTTGCCGATGATATTACATTGTAATTAAACTCTTCAAGCAGGGCAGAAAGCATCTCTCTGACCTCTTTGTTGTCTTCAGCAAACAATATGGTCTCATGTTTCCCATTAAATAGAGCAGTATCTGTTATATCCTCCTTTTTCACCTCTCCTCTCTTGACTGTGGGAAGGAATATCTGGAACTCAGAACCTTCACCAGGGCGGCTTTTGACAGTGATAAACCCTTTGTGGTCCTTTATTATTCCGTAAGAGACTGATAGTCCAAGACCTGTGCCTTTTCCTTCTTCCTTGGTTGTAAAGAAGGGATCGAATATCTTCTGTATTGTCTTTTCGTCCATTCCAATCCCGGTGTCCTTAAAAGAGATTCGTGCATATTTCCCTGAACTTCCATAGCCATGTTCCAGAGTAAAACTTTTATCCATAGTATATCTGTCAATTTCAATTGTCAGCACGCCACCATTTGGCATGGCATCGTATGCATTTTTAGCAATATTTAAGAAGACCTGTTCCAGATGGGCAGTGTCAGCCATCACTGTAAGTTGTTCATCATGAATAGCTACTCTCAATTCGATGTCTTCTCTTGTAATTCTTGAGAGCATTTTAACTATTGTTCTTACAGAATCTGAAACATTTACAGGCCTGAAGGCGAGTTCTTTCTGTCTGGTAAAGGACAGAAGATCCTGCACAAGGGTCTCTGACTTCTCGGTGGCGGTTAGTATCCCCTCTATATAGGCCCGTAGTGGATCGTTTCTTGGAATCTTTTGCATCAGTAGTGTTGTATACCCAAGAATGGCGCTTAAGAAATTATTGAAATCATGGGCTATACCTGCTGCCATCTGCCCGATGGCCTCCATCTTCTGGGTATGCAGCAACTGTGCCCTTAGCTTTTCCCTTTCTTCCTCTGCCTTTTTCCTTTCCTCAATCTGATTATAAAGCATCACGATGGTCTTTGAAAGTTCTATAGTACGTTCCCTCACCTTATTCTCAAGATCTTCCTTGGCCTGTTTAAGTTCCTCCTCCACCTTCTTTCTCTCTGTAATGTTCTCACAGGTGGTTACTATACCAAGAGGGTTTCCCTCATCATCCACAATTAGATCAGAAAGGAGTTGAACCGGAAATGTAGAGCCATCTTTATGAACATTAATTGTTTCTCTTTTCCATCTTTTGATCCTCTTCATATCATCCACAGGCAGTGGTGACCACTTGTCTTCTGGAGCAAATATACGTACATTCTTACCTATTAGTTCTTCAACGGTGTATCCGTGCATCCCTGCCTCAGCCTCATTTGTAAAGATAATAGTTCCCTCTGTATCAGTGATTGTAACACCAAGCTGCATGGTCTCAATCGCCTTTCTTAATGCCTTGAGCTCAAAATGAAACGTATTATTCTTGTCATTATTATCTTTCATAGTCCTTCATATATTATCGACCTGTAGAGGAAATTTCTTTAATGCCCCCTCTTTTCATTTTTCTGAACTCTACAATTTCATAGAAAAATAATCTATAATAATTATGAACCATATATCCCACTTTAAAAAGGAGGTGGAGTATGAAGGTCTACCTTGTACAGCACGGCATACCCAAACATGAAGAGGAAGACCCCAGAAGACCCCTTTCTTCCCAGGGCATGGAAGAGGTAAAAAGAATGGCAGAACACCTTTCAAAGGCAGGTGTAAGGGTAACAGATATCTACCATAGCGGGAAACTTCGTGCCCGTGAGACAGCGGAAATACTGGCAGAAAGATTGGGTCCTGATCAATTGGATGAAGTCGAGGGGTTAAAGCCGCTTGATGACCCAGCCTTGTGGGCAGAAAGGCTTGCAAATCTCTCCTCTGATACAATGCTCGTTGGACATCTGCCCCATCTTCAGAAGCTCTCATCACTGCTTCTAACCGGAGACCCTGATAAAAGAATAATCTCTTTCAGGCAGGGAGGTGTGGTATGTATGGAAAAAGACACCGAGGGCTGGGTGATAAAATGGGTGATTAATCCCGATATAGTTTAACCTGATATTTGTTGAAGGCAGCCGGGCCTTTAACAATGATTTTGAAGTTTTGATAAAGCACTCCGAGAAGATTATATAAATCTCTTTGAAAGGGCTATTATGAAAAAGCAACTTGGTATTTTGTACATTGCACGAAGAAATATTATAAAAAGCTGTTCCTAAATGTCCTTATTATAATGGCTGTTGTCTCAGCCATAGCTACCCTGTTTTCCATTTCAACAATAATAAAGTCTGTAGATAAAGGTCTGAGGAATGGTATTGCCAGGCTTGGTGTAGATATCCTTGTTGTCCCCTCTGATGCCACTGTAAAGATAAAGACACTTCTTTTATAGTGAATAGCTCTGTATTCTATATGGACAGGGCAGTACAGGGGACCGCGTCAGTACTATTCCTGTATCAGGGCGTGGCAGGTCAGACGTTCCTGAAGACTGCCGAATAGGAAGATTGCTGTGATGTCGTTGACATGTTACGAAAACTGCCAGAATGTCCCGACTTCTGCTCGGGGAGCTTTACTGACTGCCTTTGATCCTGAGAATGATTTTGCCTTGATCCCCTGGCTTGAAGAGAATCTTCAGAGACTCCTGTCGCCTGATGAGATCATAATGGGTAGCATGGCACTGTATCAAAAGGGCATAAAGAATCTGTATCCTCTGATAAAATCCTTGAAGGTCTTTACTGTCAATGCTGATGGTTCATCTTCAAGAGTTACAATATAAAACTTTCTGCTGAGCCTGGTGTTCTTGATGGGTAGTACCTTAATAGTGCCATCCTTCAGGGCATCGAAAACAGCCCATTTTGAAACAAAGGATATACCCACGCCTGACTGAACTACCTGTACAGTCAGTTCCGGATTGTCAATTATCATGGATATCCTTACATCTTCAGGATTGATTCTGTTGGTCTGAAAGAAGGCCTCTATAAACTCCCTCAGTCCAGAACCTCTCTCGGGCATGATAAAGGGCTGAGTGATAAGGTCTTCAGGTACGATTGAATCCTTCTCTGTAAGCGGATTATCATCTGATGCAATCACAACAATCTCATCTTCGGCTATCTCCTCAGAGTGAAGATGTGTATTCCGTATGTTCCCTTCAACTATACCAATATCCAGTGTGCCTCTTTCGAGGCTCTCAAGAATCTTTTCCGTGCAGTATTGAGAGAGTTCTATCTGCACTTCAGGATATTTTTTCAGGAAATCATAGAATACCTGAGGAAGCAGGTATATTCCTGCTGTAGGAGTGGCACCTATATACAGAACACCTTTAACCTTGTTGGCAATACGGTAGATATCATTCTCCATCTCTCTGTAAAGCGCAAGAATTCTCTTAGCATGCTGATAAAAGACCCTGCCAGCAGGTGTAAGAGATATGGTCCTGGAATGTCTGTTTATCAGTTTTATTCCCAGTTCATCTTCAAGGTTCTTGATGAGATGGCTCATTGCAGACTGGGTTATAAACTTAGCCTCAGCAGCCTTTGAGAAGCTCTTCATCTCTGCAAGGAGGCAGAAGGCCTTTAATCTATGGTCTTCCATAGAATTATTGTAATGGATTGAAGATATATTTTAAAACATATCCTGTCCTGTTTGTAATTTGTAATTATAACAATTCCTCAAAAATGAGACACCAATCAAAAGTCTCCCAAATCCAGCGATAAAGTTATAGCAGTGGTATGGTAGAGTCTTACACCTCCCGGATATCCCCGGAAAATCTTCCGATTTTCCGGGGACCCCTTATTCTCAGCAGATATCCAAGGCCTCTGCCCCAAAAAGTCTACGACTTTTCGGGGACCCCGCTTCCGAGGGAATTTTGCGATTTGCCAGAGCTTTGAGGGGCAAAGCCCCTCAAACTCCCCGGAGTATAAACTGTTTTTTTCCTTATCCTCGGGGTCTCAGGGGCAGAAGCCCCTGAAGACCAATCTTATGCAAAATTCAAAACCATTCAGACTCTACCACACCACTGCTTTCTGCTTCTTCTTTCTTGTCCTTACAACTGGATCTGGGTTAAAGTTAGCTCTTCAGTATTTCTTCAAATCTACTGATAAAATCAGCACCTATGGCAATATCAAACTCCCTTAGCCATCTTTTTATATACTCAATATCCAGTCCAGGGTTTTTAATGATTATGTTCTTTACATCCTCCAAGTCTCTGGCTCTCCCGGCAAAGATTTTATGGATTATCACGTCTTCAGCAGAAGCAAAGCAAACATTCTGGTTCAGGATATTTACCTTCAGTGCCCTGCTTATGGCCTGTTGTTCATAAGGAGTATAAGAAAAGATAAAGTCAACCCTTATGCCGGTTGGTTCATCAAGACAGGGGATGACCATCGTCTGTCTCACAAAGGATTCTATATTTTCCACAAGAATGCCCAGTTCCAACTCTTTTATAACAGAGAGAACCTGCTGAAGTTTGTGCAGGTCAACACCAAGAGTGATATCTATATCTCTTGTAAGACGGGGCTCGCCATGAAGAAGAACCGCCTGTCCACCAATAACCATATAGGGGATATTATGTCTTTCTAAAGCGACTCCTATTTTTCTGAGGAGTTCCTCAAACATCTATTGAGTATTCTGGCAATCCTTATATCAGTTTCTATGCCTTCAAGAGGATCAGAAGGCGGCAAGGTTCCCATACGCATGCCTTCCTGCCAGAGTGCCTCCACTATTTTAAGGGCACTGTTAAATGGTAGAGGTCCCTCTTTTTCCTTCCATCCTTTTTCCCATTCCTCAAATACACGGGGCTCTTTGATCATTTCTTGATATCCCTTCTAAAAGACTTCGGCAATTATTAAGGATTACCTTTATTATACTACATTTCCCCGTCTCTGACTGCAGGAGGTTTCAAAAGATTGCTTGTGCAAGGACTTTACATGCCCATTAAGAGATGAAAAAATTTCATTAAATCAATGAAATAAATGAATTTGACTTTTGGTGGGAATAAGCATTATTTTTATCTGTAAGATGGGCAGAAAAAAGACAGAACTGACTATTGCATCAACCAGCAGCACCCAGAACTCGGGTCTCTTTGATGTCCTGATTCCTGCTTACGAGAAATCCTCCAGATACAATGTCAAGGTCAGGGTTATAGCAGTTGGAACAGGAAAGGCTATCAGGATTGCAAAGAAGGGAGAGGCAGATCTGCTCTTCGTTCATGATCCCTTCAGGGAGGAAAAGTTTGTTGCCGGCGGATATGGTGTTAACCGGAGGGCTGTCATGCATAATGAGTTCGTGATTGTTGGCCCTGTGGATGACCCTGCAGGCATAAGAGGCATGAGTAGTGCTTCAGAGGCATTTGAGCATATTGCTGAAACAGGCTCTGCCTTTGTTTCACGAGGGGATGACTCAGGTACAAACATGAAGGAACTTGATATATGGGAGGATGCCGGTATCAATCCCAGGGGTAAGGGCTGGTACTTTGAAGCAGGAGCAAAGATGGGCGATACCCTGGTTGCAGCAGATGGGAAAAGGGCATATACACTTACTGATATGGGAACATTCCTTAATTATAAATCCGCAATTGCCCTTGAGGTGCTGGTGAAAGGCGACCCCGTGCTCAGGAACCAGTACAGTGTGATTGCTGTTAATCCTGAAAGATTTCCCCATGTCAGATACAGAGAGGCCATGGAGTTTATTGCCTACGTGACATCATATGAAGGACAGAGCATAATTGCAGACTTCAAGAGCAATGGGGTAAGGCTCTTTTTCCCTGATGCCATACCAGCTGTGCTGAAGGAAAATAAAGGATGATCTTCAAGATGACAAATAAAACTCTGATATAAACCCAAATCCGGTGATAAAGTTTATAGCAGTGCTATGGTAGAGTCATACACATCCCGGATACCCCAGAAAATCTTCCGATTTTCTGGGAGCCTCTCATTCTCGACGTGCATCCATGCACGTCTCCGAGGGAATTTTGCGATTCCGGGGTCTCCAAAAATCCCTGATTATTGGGGTTGTTCCCCTTCCTGGTGAATCTTATGCAAAATTCAAAACCCTTCAGACTCTACCATACCACTGCTTTCAGAATATTCATAGTTATTCTTACAGCAGGACTTGGGATAAATATAAATAGCTGCAATAAAAAACTGACAATCCTGTCAAACCTTATTGCTGGTTCGAAATAAACTCAAAAGGAGGATATTATATGAAATTCTGGAGAAACAGTATCATGGGCATTTTATCAGTTCTTCTGATGGTAATAACAGTATCAACCGTTAATGCTGAGACAAGGATCCGCTGTGCATCCACCACAAGCACGCAGAACTCCGGGCTTTTCGAGTACATACTGCCCCTCTTTGAAAAGGACACAGGTATAAAGGTTGATGTTATTGCTGTTGGCACAGGTGCTGCCCTTGAGCTTGGCAGAAGGGGTGATGTGGATGTGGTGCTTGTCCATGCCAAGGATGATGAGTTGAAGATGGTCAGGCAGGGCTGGTTTGTAAACAGGCACGATGTGATGTATAATGACTTTGTGATCGTTGGCTCTCCAGAAGACCCTGCAGGCATCAGGTCACTCCACACAGCAGTGGATGCCTTCAAAAGGATTGCAGAGTCAAAAACAAAGTTTATTTCCAGGGGTGACAACTCTGGCACCCATAAAAAGGAGAAAAAGATATGGAAAAAGGCAGGTATAAATCCGAAAGGTCAGAAGTGGTATCTTGAAGTGGGACAGGGAATGGCAAAGACACTCAGGATTGCTGCAAACCTCCGTGCCTATACATTAACAGACCGGGGCACCTATCTCTCCCTTGTAGACAGGGAAAAACTGGGGCTTCAGATACTCCTTGAGGGTGACCCTATTCTTTTCAATCAGTATGGTGTGATGGCAGTAAATCCGGAGAAGTATCCCCATGTGAAATACAAAGAGGCAATGACCTTCATCAACTGGCTAATTTCTGATAAGGGACAAAAGGCCATCGCATCATTCAGAGATGCCAGGGGTAACCTGCTCTTTCATCCAAATGCAGACTGATGGGATTTCTTATTGAATCAACGTTGAAGGCAGTTGGAATTATCACTTCACTGGACAGGGAGTTCATCTCCATTGTCCTGCTCTCCCTCAGGGTGTCAGGCACTGCTGTGATAATCGCCTCGGCAGCGGGCATCCTCCTTGCCGTAGGTATTTATCAGATGCAGAGCCCTGTGAAAAGGCTCCTGATTCCTCTTCTCAATACATCCATGGGGCTTCCTCCTGTTGTGGTGGGGCTCTTCATATATCTTCTCCTTTCCCGTTCAGGCCCCCTTGGCAGTCTGAACCTCCTTTATACACCCACGGCCATGATCATTGCCCAGTGTGTCCTTGCTACACCTATTATAGCAGGCATTGCCCATGCATCAATGATCTCAGCAGACCCAGAGATAAGGTTCACGGCTCTCTGCCTTGGAGCATCAGAATTGCATGCAACTATCAGAGTGATAACGGAAACGCGCTACTCCATCCTGTCCTCTGTTGTGGCAGGTCTGGGAAGGGTGATTGCAGAGGTAGGGGCAGTGCTGATTGTGGGTGGAAACATCGCAGGCTACACCCGTGTGATGACCACTGCCATTGCCCTTGAGGCAGACAGGGGAGATTTCATCCTTGCCATAGCCCTTGGCATGATACTGCTTCTGCTCTCATTGTGCATAAATGCCGTGCTTTATATCTTCCAGAAGAGGGGGGCTATTGATTAAGGAGATAATCGCAAAGGATATAGTGAGAACCTTTAACAGCAGATTTTCACTTCACTGCTCTATCCACCTTGAGAGCGGGCAGACCCATGCACTTCTTGGTCCCAATGGTAGTGGTAAATCCACCCTCCTAAGGACCCTCTCCCTTCTTGAAAGGCCCCAGCAGGGTGAGATTATATACAGGGATGAAAAGGAAAGCTACCTCAATCCATTTTCAGACCTTGCTTTAAGAAGACGGGTTACCCTGGTCAACACCCGGCCTGTGGTATTCAGAGAAAGCGTACTGAAAAACGTAACATACGGATTGAGGATAAGGGGTATTGGTAGAAAGGAGTGCATGGAAAGGGCAATGGAGGCACTCCGTTCAGTAAGGCTTGAAGATCATAAGAACCAGCCTGCCCCTCTTCTGTCATCAGGGGAAAAACAGCGTCTCAGCCTTGCAAGGGCAATAGCCATTGATCCTGATGTCCTCATGCTTGACGAGCCCACTGTAAACCTTGACCCTGAAAACACCGGGATAATAGAACAGGCAATAATGTCCCTCCACGAAAAGGGTGACAGGCTTATCCTTTTTGTTACCCATAACCTGTTCCAGGCAAGAAAGCTTGCTGATAAGGTCTTCTTTATCCATAACGGAAGGATTATAGAACAAAACAGCAAGGAAAAATTCTTCTCCTCTCCTGAGACAGAACTGGCAAGGAGATTCCTCAGAGGAGAAATATATTAAAAACCTGGCTGTCCTCACCTCCCTGAATTGACAATTATTACTCTATTGATCTGATCTACGGGCAGGCAGGTATTGACTTTACCACTCATTCTCAGCGGACATCCATGTCCGCTTCCGAGGAGAAAATCATGTTCACCATCCAGGTGAACATGATTTTCTAAATCCGCTTAAAGTCAATACCCACCTGCCCTTATCTGTTTTTTTGTTGGTCTCCCTGTCAGAAAATATAAAGACATATATGACAGGCAGAGGTGATGAACCACCTCTGCCTGCCTCAAGAATGGATTGCTGAAGGAAAAGTATTCTGAAAGAACCCGTAACGAGTTCAAAAGTTTTCCTATTCAATCACTTAGATATCTTTGTTATATGTATCTCTGTTCCTTTCTTTCCTGCCTTTTCATTTAACATTACAGTGACACCACTTTTGTCTTCCTTCTCAACAGTGAAACTTGCCATCTTACCGTTGGGAGTGGTCATCTCGTAATACTGTGGACTCTCGTCTTTCAGTTTATCCTTGTAATAGGCAATAACCTTATCAATGCCATCTTTGGTGAAGAGATATGAAGAGGATAGAGCCTTTCCAGCCTTTTCAGCACCAGCCTGCATACTCCAGGAACCACCTTCCAGTGGAGATGCGCCCGGATAGGCATACCCTTTTATATCTTCAGGTATAACTCCTTTGCCTTTTTTAAAGATTGCCGTTCCCTCTTTTGTTTTAATTTTCATCTCCTGAACATCGCCAGAGGAAGATTTTTTCACCTTAACCTCTACAGTTCCCTCTTTTGAGGAATAAACCTCTGTCTTTTCTTTTCCCTTACATCCATATGAAACTATAAGTGTGAAGACAACCAAAATCAGCCACAACCTTTTCATGTAAGCCTCCCTTGTGTTTAAAATATTCAAATCTATTTATAGAAAATCTCTTGATAAGATACAAACTGACACTGGATAATCTCATTATACCACAATATACTCTTTATGCAAAAAGCTATGACCTATATCATTGTATGCAATAGAACCTTTGGTGCATCATAAAGACACGATGCAGAGGCATCGATATTAATCTTTTTATTAGGAGGTTTAATCTATGTTTTGTAATCAATGTGAACAGGCTGCAAAGGGAACTGGTTGTACCAGGGTAGGGATCTGTGGAAAACCACCAGAGGTTTCAGCACTTCAGGACCTCCTTGAACATGCACTGAGGGGACTTTCCCTTTATGCTGTAAAGGCAAGGGAACAGGGAATCACTGATCCTGATGTCAATGCCTTTACTATTGACGCTCTCTTTGCAACCCTTACGAATGTCAACTTCGACCCTGAAACCACAGCCAATATGATAAGAAGGGCAGTTGAACTAAGAGAAAAGCTCAGAGAGTATGCAAAGATCCATATTGAGAATGAGGTTGCAGGCTTCATCCCTGCCTCTGATATGGAAGGTTTGCTTTCTCAGGCATCCATTCACGGAATACAGTCACTACATGATGATGCAGACATCAGGTCCCTTATGCAAACAGTAATGTACGGACTTAAGGGTATTGCCGCCTATGCAGTACATGCACGGGTACTCGGAAAGGAGGATGACACCATCTATGCCTTTATCCATGAAGCACTTGTCTCTATGCTAAATAAGGAACTTACGCTAAACGACTGGGTCCATATTGCCCTGAAGTGCGGAGAGGTTAACCTTCGCACCATGGAACTGCTTGATTCAGCCAATACAGGCCGTTATGGAAACCCGGAACCCACTGAGGTTTCCCTGGGCGCAAAAAAGGGCAAGGCCATACTTGTTTCAGGCCATGACCTGAAGGATCTTGAAGAACTCCTCAAACAGACAGAGGGCACAGGTATAAACATCTACACCCATGGCGAGATGCTTCCTGCCCACGGATACCCTGAACTCAAGAAATACCCTCATCTTGCAGGCCACTATGGCACAGCCTGGCAGAACCAGCAGAGAGAGTTTGCCCAGTTTCCCGGTGCGATACTGATGACAACCAACTGCATACAGAAGCCTCTGGACTCTTACAAAGATAACATCTTCACCTCAGGTCCGGTTCAGTGGCCAGGCATTACTCATATTGAGGGACATGACTTCTCACCGCTTATCAGACGTGCCCTTGAACTGCCTGGATATGAAAAGGATGTCCCTGGCAAAACGGTAATGACCGGGTTTGCAAGAAACGCCGTGCTTGGTGTGGCAGACAGAATCATCGAGGCCGTAAAGACCGGAAAGATAAGGCACTTCTTCCTTGTTGGCGGCTGTGACGGTGCAAAACCCGGCAGGGATTACTACACAAGGTTCGTGGAGCTGGCACCCAGAGACACGGTAATACTCACCCTTGCCTGTGGTAAGTTCAGGTTCTTTGACCGTGACCTCGGCGACATTGACGGTATACCAAGGCTTCTGGATGTTGGTCAGTGCAATGATGCCTATTCAGCCATAAGGATTGCCCTTGCGCTTTCCGAGGCATTCAACGTAGATGTGAATGAACTGCCCCTTTCCTTTGTCCTCTCCTGGTACGAGCAGAAGGCTGTTTCCATACTTCTGACACTGCTCTATCTGGGTATCAAGGACATAAGGCTGGGACCGAGCCTGCCTGCGTTTCTGACACCCAATGTGGTGGACTTCCTTGTTGAAACCTATGGAATCAAACCCATAAAGACAGCTGAAGAGGATCTCATGGATATCCTCTGTGATGCCAAGGACAGAGAAAGCAAGGACTGTCTTGAACTTGCAGAGATGCTTTCATAAATCCGCTTAAGAGGTGAGCCTGGCTCACCTCTTAAGTTTTTCTCCAGAAGGCAAGATCCTTCAGGATTGTCTTTAGAATCTCCGGCAGGTTCTTTTTCTTTGACTCCTCACATCTGCATTCAGCTATTTAATGGTATAATATTCTCATGCCACTGGTAAAGGATATAAAACTAACCTCTCTTGAAGAAGAGATTATACAGGGCCTTACCAGACTGCTTGAAAAAGAGTTGCCTGAAGCGAAAAGTATGATTCTCTTTGGTTCAAGGGCACGCGGTGGTTCTGATGAAGAAAGTGACATGGACCTGGCAATTGTCCTTGATCTGCCCATGATTACCAGGACCTTCAGAGAAAAGGTATGGCAGTTGAAATGGGACGTGCTCGGATCATTAGATGCAGAGGAGTTCCCACTATCAATATTACTTCTAACTTATGGCGATTTCATTAACAGAAACTCAGGCATTGAAGGAACGATAAAGCGAGAAGGAGTGGTTCTATGGGAAAGGAATTAGCCGAGGCCGAACTTGAGGTGTCCAGAGAAAAGCTTGATGCCCTGTTAGATGATCTTAAAGGAAAGAGGTGGGGTAATGCTACTGTCAATCTCTATTTTGCACTGGAACATCTTGTTAAGGCACTTCTTGCCAGCACAGGATTTGAACCAAAATCTCATGAAGGTGTAAAGGTGCTTTTCAGCATGCATTTTATAAAACCCGGAGCCGTGGATCCGAAGATAGGGAGATATCTGGGAAATCTCTATGACAGAAGAACCACTGCAGAGTACAGCCCGTTGAGGAGAAGCGAGTTCACAGAAGACGAGGTCAGGTCCTATCTTGAGTGGTTTAAAGAGTCTGCCCTCCAGATAATACCATTACTGGAGAAGAACGGGCTCAATGTGTCAGAAATAAAGGCATTAACAGAGAAAATCAATTAATACATCCTTTTTGATTCGATAAAAAGGCAGTTTATTCAGATTCCAGAATCCCCTCTAACTCCTCTATAAATCCGACCTGGGCAGGATT
>JAADHP010000025.1 GCA_013151785.1 Nitrospirota bacterium
CTACCTTATAACTGGAACTCTTTTGACTTAAAAAGCTTTTCAAAAGATAAACAGTTATGGGATTTCCAGCAAAACGCTGTTGAGAATGCCTTAAAACTTCTGTGGAGACTGATGACATAAACAGGCTTAGTGGTAGCGAATACAGAAATTATTGGTTTGATAATATGAATAGGATGTTAGGTGCTATATTTTAACGAGGAAGATGACCGTTGGAAATAAAATAATTATGATATTATGATAAAATAATCAAATGAAAACTCACTACAAGATAAAGGCATTTCTGGAGAAAAAGGATGATATAGTTTTTGCTATACTTTTTGGCTCTGCTGCAGAAGGCCGAGAGACCTTTATGAGTGATCTGGACATAGGTATATATACAGTGGGTGACCTGTCACTGCCAGAGATTGGTATGCTTGTTTCTGAACTTGAGGGATTGACCAGAAGGAGGGTTGATGTTGTGGTGCTTAATGAACTTTACAAAAAGAGCCCTTCCTTAGCCTTTAACATTGTAAAAAACGGTAAATTGCTCTTCTGTAAGGATGAAGACACATACACTGCTTTCAAAAGAGATACCTTCAGATTTTATCTTGATGCAAAGTATCTGATAGAGCAGACAGACCATGCCATGTTAAATAGAATACGAGAAGGAAGATTTGGAGTACCAGGAAATGCTTGAAAGACTAAGGATTATAGAAGAAAACATTCTCCAGTTAGAGCAGTTAAAAGTCCATAGCCTTGAAGAAATAAAACGTCAGAAAATGCTGCAGTGGGCATTAAGATATGGCCTATTAGAAACAATTCAGGCAGTTATTGATGTAGCATGTCATCTGGTAAGCAAGTATAATTTAGGTAATCCAGAGACCTATCAGGAATGCATTGAGTTTTTAAGAGAACATAAATATATCAGCGAGGAAAGTTCCAAGAAACTCTCTCAGATGATAGGACTGAGAAACCTCCTTGTACATGAATATATTAAGGTTGATATCAGCAGAATATATAACTTACTCGATTATCTGGACGACTTCAGGGTATTCATTGAAGAAATAAAAGATCATATTTAAAGAGGAGTTTAATTATGCCGAAAGTTACCATTAATGATCTATTGAAGAAGAAATCTGAAGGAGAGAAGATCTCTGTGCTCACTGCCTATGACTATACCTTCGCAAAAATAGTGGATGAGGCAGGTGTGGATGCAATCCTTGTGGGAGACTCCCTTGCCATGGTGGTTCAGGGACTTGAAAATACCCTTCCTGTCACTATGGATGAAATGGTGTATCACACAAGAATGGTCTCACGTGCCTCTGAAAGGGCAATGGTGATAGGTGATCTACCCTTTATGTCCTATCAGGTCTCTGTGGAGGAGGCAGTGAGAAATGCAGGCCGCTTTATAAAAGAAGGTGGTGCCCAGGCAATAAAGATAGAGGGGGGCTCTGAGGTGGCAGAGAAGGTCTATGCCATGGTGAAATCAGACATCCCTGTAATGGCCCACATAGGCCTAACTCCCCAGTCGATTCACAGAATGGGCGGATATAAGGTGCAGGGCAGAACCGAGGAAGCAAAGAAACAGCTCCTTGAGGATGCCAGGGCACTTCAGGAGGCAGGTGCCTTCTCCATGGTGCTTGAGGCAATCCCTATGGATCTGGCAAAGGAGATAACTGAAATCCTGACAATCCCAACCATAGGTATTGGTGCAGGTCCCCACTGTGATGGGCAGGTGCTTGTGCTTCATGACCTTCTGGGTCTCTTTGAGAGGTTTGTTCCCAGGTTTGTCAAGAGATATGTTAATCTAAAAGAGGAGGCTCTAAGGGCTATCAGACAGTATATTGAAGAGGTTCAGCAGGGAAAGTTCCCTGCTGAAGAGCACAGCTTTAAATGATTCCTTGACAACTCAGATAAATCTATATAATACTTTAAGTATGGGTGAAAGAGAAAGATTTGGTGAGGTTCTTGTAAAACAAGGGCTGATAAATAAAAATCAACTAAAAGAGGCTCTCAGGAGACAGGCTCAAAAAGGTGGACATCTTGGCTCAATCCTGGTTGAACTGGGATATCTATCAGTTGATGAACTGATAAACCAGCTCAGCCTTCAACTTACAGTTCCATCGGTTAATCTTTTAAATCTTGATATAACACCTGAGATATTAAAGATCCTTCCTTTAGATAAGATTAAAACCCTGAAGGTCCTACCTATTGGATTCGATGAGCATTCTGTAACTTTGGCAATGGTCAACCCTAACGATATGGCCACCATAAGTGACCTTGAATTCTATCTTGGCAAAAAGATAAAACCTGTAGTTGTGCCCTCCTACCAGTTAGATGCTGCTATTAATAGTCTGATATCTTCTCCTGAAAGAGGAATCAATAAAGATGCCCTTGCTATAGAAGTTAGAAAGGTGAGAGAAAAACCATCCCAAATAATCCCGCTTTTAAAATACCTTGTTGAATCATCAGCTTCAGACATGTTTTTAACCCCTGGAGTGCCTCCATCAATCAAGATACACAATGAACTTAAAAGAATGAATATGGATATCCTCAGTCCTTCTGATTGTGAGCATTACGCAAGGGAGTTGCTTCCGCAAAACCACTGGGAATATTTCCTGACAAGGGGAGACCATGACTTTGCAGTAACCTATCCCGAGATTGGACGGTTTAGAGTGAATCTTTATAAACAAAGGAATTCTATTTCTATTACTATTCGTTATGTTACAGATATAATACCGTCACTAAAGGAACT
Organism: Nitrospirota bacterium; assembly: GCA_013151785.1. GTDB lineage: Bacteria > Nitrospirota > Thermodesulfovibrionia > Thermodesulfovibrionales > JdFR-85 > JAADHP01. The sequence continues at coordinate 2,735 of JAADHP010000025.1, forward strand.
AAATCTGCCTGAATGGTTAAAAGAATATGCCCTCAAACCACAGGGACTTATATTAATCTCAGGCCCCTCAGGCCATGGTAAAACCACAACAATGGCAGCAATGGTAGATCTTATTAATACCCATAGAAGCTGTAATATCGTTACTCTTGAGGATCCTATTGAATATCTCCATAAACATAAGAACTCAAATGTAAACCAGCGTGAGATTGGTCTTGATACATTATCCTTTTCAGAGGCACTAAGGCATATCTTCCGTCAGGACCCTGATGTTATAGCAATCGGTGAGCTAAGAGACATTGAAAGCTTTGAAATCGCTCTACATGCTGCAGACACGGGTCATCTTGTACTGGCAACTGTACATGCAAGCAACTCAACATCCACTATTGAGCGTATTGTAAACATATTCCCACATCACCAACAAAATCTTATCCGCCTTAAATTAGCTGACTCTCTACTGCTTGTATTTTCTCAAAAACTTATCCCCATGGCCAAATCAGAGGGTAGAATTGTAGCCTATGAAAAACTGATCAATAGTTATAGAATCAAGAACCTCATAAGAGAGGCAAAGACCCATCAGATAAGATCACAGATGGAAAGTGGAACCGATGATTTTACTTCAATCGATCTATCGCTTGCAACCCTCTATCGGCTTGGGGAGATAACCTATGATGCAGGCTTTCTATATGCTGAAAATCCTGATTTTTACAGGAGTCTAACAGGTGTTGTATAAAGGAGATTTTCTAACGATATAATAGAACCGTTTTTTGAACTCCTGGGATTTCATACCTGCTATTGCAGCAATTTTCTTCAAACGGTCTCCTGAGAAGTCACTCTTTTCAAGACGAATCATGTATTTCCGTGCCACCTCATAACCCTCTGAGCGTATACTTACCTCCCTTATCCGTGTCCTGTCTGTATCAGGATCAACAAGGTCCTTCAGGGGAATGGGTCTTAGATGCCCGTCATACAGCACAATCATGGCACCGGAGCCACCGCTTAAGAGATACCTTACAGCTCCGTAGCCAAGATTACGGGTATACTCTATGTCAAAGGGTATGGGATCAGCTGCGCGTAGTTCGTAACCAATATTCTTGTCCACAATGGTAATCTTCAGACCTCTCTTGGCAAGGCTATTCTGCACAAAATGCTTCATGATCCTTCCAAGCTGTATCTCAGAAAGCCTTATCCTGCCTGATTCATCCTTTGTGATCTCCTCGTACTTCTTTAATTCTTCAATATTGAACTTATATGCAATTCCTTCAGCAAGTATTGCCACACCATGGTCCCTGCCAAAGTAGAGTCTTTTGATAATAGAGCCTTCCAGTATATCTGCCACCTTTTTAATGGACACCCGTTTGCCAGAGAACTCTTCAGGTATCAGTGTTACTGTTGCGCCTGCAGCCTTGCCAATACCAAGGGCGAGATGGCCTGTATATCGTCCCATTGTGGTTACAAAATACCACCTGCCCATGGTACGTGCATCCTCCATAAGATTCTTGATAAGCTCAACACCTACATGACGGGCTGTTTCATAACCAAAGGTGGGCATACCTCCTGGCAATGGTAGATCATTGTCAATCGTCTTTGGTACATGTACAATGGAGATTCTGCCAAGGGATTCTCTTTCAATCAGACGTGCCATATAGGATGTGCCGTCTCCACCAATGGTAATGAGGTATCTTATATTTAATGCATAGAGGGTATCCATCATCTTCTTGAGGCCTGTTTTTAGACGGGAGGGATAGTCACGGGATGTCCTCAGAATCGAACCACCCTCTATATGGATACGCGAGACATCGTCTATACCAAGTCTGATGGCAGCACTCATATCACCTGCAAAAAGACGCTTGAAACCGTCTCTTATCCCTATGACATCCAGCCCTGAATTTACAGCCTCGATTGTAGCAGCACTGATTACACCATTTATACCGGGTGCAGGACCACCTCCAACAATAATGGCAAGCCTGTCTCCCACCTCAATCTCCTTGAAATGTTTTATGCTGTTCTATTATAAACCCTCGGTTCAGGAGAATCAAGGACAAGCTGCACCCCTGTCCTGTTTGAGGTATTGATAACAAGAGGTCCCTGGAGGTTGACAATAATAGAGTCCCCCTCTTTTCTGAGTATTACAAGTATAGCAACATCTTGAGGTCTTTCAAGATTTATCAGTTTCCGCATGGCATCCGGTAGCTCCACACTATAGCCTGGTTCAATGCTGAAAGGGTCGATCACAATGAAGGCTATCTCGGGAGAGTCAACAGATTGCAGCCACTTTATATCCGTATCCTTGTAATCCAGAAGAACAAATCTCTTCTGCTCTCTCATGCCAGGCAGTCCCTCGGGAAAATATATCAGACTCTCTTCAGACACCTCAAGTTCACCGAATCGTGTTGTTTTAAACCTTATCATCTCTTTTTAAATACCTCCTTGAGTTGCTCAAAAACGAGGGGATCTGTAGTTGAGGATCGGATATTCTCTTCAGCTATCCGCTGAAAAAGTTCCTCTCTGTATATTCTCATTTCTGCAGGGGCCTCAATCCCTATCCTTACCTGGTTTCCCTTTATCTCTATAATCCTTATAACGATCTCCTCACCGATTCGTATGGCTTCGTCTGACCTCCTTGTCAATATAAGCATCCTGCCTCCTGTTCTTATCCCGAGGAATTAATTAATAACTATTCTAATCCAGCAACAAGTTATAGCACAGTGGTATGGTTGAGTATGAAGGGTTTTGAATTTTGCATAAGCTTTGCCTGGATGGCAAACCGCAAAATTCCCCCAGAGTCAGGCAGGAGGCCTGACGAGAATGAGGTGTAAGACTCAACCATGACACTGTTTTCAACATTTCTTCCCTATCCTTATACAGAGAGATTTGGGAACTACCCGAATAAATCCAGCTATCCCAGAAAATCAAGCAAAGACTGGCTTATAACCTTTGAACCGCTCTGCCTCAGGGCCTGCAGGGCAAGCTGCGTCTTTGCAATCTCAGAGACAACCTCTGTGATATCAGCATCCTCTGTGCTGGACATCACTGTCCTGAGCTTTAAAATGTTGTCATCCATGCTGTCCAGTTCATTATCAATGAAGTTCAACCTTGCACCCACTTCAGCCCTTTTTGATAGCATCTGATCCATGGAACGATCAAGTGTTTTTAAAAGCGCAGTTAGACGATCTGTGTTATTGCTATCAAGGGCCTCACTTATCCTGTCAAGCTGCTCCAGTGTATTGGAGAAGGAAAAGCTATCAAGCACCGTGGTATCATCAGTGTCCCTTATCTCAATTTTCACCTCTGTTCCACTACCCTGTATATAATGAATATACCTTCCGTCTTCAAGTTGAACAACCTCCTCAGAGCCCTGCTGATAAGCAAACACCTCTAACCCTGTGAGATTCTCTTTAACAGTAAGGTTGTAGGTGGTCTTTACCTCTATATAGTTATTATCACCCTGATATGTGCCTGAAGAGTCAAAGGCCTGTTTATCGTAAAGCATACCGCTGAATATATATCTGCTACGGAATCTTGCATTTGTTAGTCCAAGCATGTGCGCCCTTAACTGTTTTACCTCTTCAGCAATCATCTTCCTGCTTTCAGGTGTCTCATCTCCATTTAATGCTGTTATTATCAGTTCCTGTACCCTTTTTATTGAATTAACAGATTGTTCCAGTGTCTTATCAGTTAGCTCCAGATAGGTCTTTGCATCATTCATGTTTCTCTTGAACTGTTCTTTATCCTTTATACTTACCCTGTACCCCATCACTCTGGATATATCAAGTGGTTCATCTGAAGGACGATTTATCTTTTTGCCAGTAGATAACTGCTCCTGCGGCTTGAACAGCTTCCTGAGATTCTTCTGAAGTGCCGCTGTTAATCTGTCATAAATCAAAAAATGGGATATCCTCATAGGTTGATAATTACCTCCAGAAGTTCATCAGTGAGTTTTATTAAACGTGCTCCTGCCTCATAGGCCTTCTGAAATCTGACAAGGTTTGCTGCTTCTTCATCAAGATTCACACCACTAACAGACTCCCTTCGAAGCTTCATTTCATCAAGGAGTTTGTCTTCAAAATCCATCTTGTCTTTGGATGCCCTGCTCATGGAACCAGAGGCACTGATAATAGCATTATAAAAGTCATTGTAGCTTCCTCCCAGGTCCGCCACGTCGTTCTGATAAAGGTCTACTATCCTGAGGGCATTGGTGTTATCTCCAGGAAGAGAACTTGAATCAGATGCAGCGGCTATCTCATCAGTGGAACTCACATTTAAGGAAAAGTTTTTAATAGCATTATGGATAGGGCTGATAAAGAAGCGATCACCTTTAGCCGGCCCTCCGCCATCATTGTCTATAACAATCTCAATGCCATCAAAGCCAATGGTTCCACCAGGTGCATAGGTTCCAGAGGCGATCACACTATCTGTATCCATATCGTATATCTCATAATCAGTGGAACTGGTAAAACGTATCTCATACTCATGCAGGTTTATCTGTGTCAGATCTGTTATGGTAGCAGAGGTAATAGAGGCACCATCTGAATAATCAACACTATAAATGTCAAGACCTCCAAAGAAATCCCTTCCTGTGTTACCATCCAATCCATAACCCTGTTGATGTTGAAGATTTGTCTCTTTTATCAATGATGCAATGGTCTTTCTGAGACTTTTCAGGACTGTATCACCGATCTCATTATAAGAGGATATTAAGCCAGCAAGTCTTCCTCTGTTCAGCCTGAGACCGATATTCTCATTATTGTACATTACAGCCACGGAGCCATCAGAGTTAACCCTTGTATTTAAGGTCTTAAATCTTTCACCGTCCACAATATTGACTCCTCCG
>JAADHP010000102.1 GCA_013151785.1 Nitrospirota bacterium
AGGAGGGTGAAGCAGATTTTCACCTCGGAGGCGGACAGGGATGTCCGCCGAGAATGAAGTGAAAAGGCTATATCCATTGCCTGACCAATGAGTCAATCGGCAGATTTGGGTTCACTGGTTTCCTTGACAGGCTAAAAAAATTGAAGCTATAATTATTAATTTGAAGAGTCTTTAAATTTACTGTTTCATAATCTCAAATCAATAGTTTAAAATAAAGTAACAATGCTTAAGAGGTGTGCAAATGAAAATAACCGTATCAGACATAGAAAAAGAGGGGCTTGTATTGGATTTACAGGAGACTTCTTTAATAAACGCTTCTTTAAAAACAGTAGGCCCAATAGAGGCGCATCTTGAAATCCATCGTTATGAGGAGGAGGTCTCTGTAACAGGCAATATCAAAGGACATCTTTTGCTCCAGTGTAGCAGATGTCTTGTTGATTTCCAGCATGATGTTGATATCAAGGTGGAGCTTTTATATGAGCCTCTTTCTGTGAGTTCTACAGAAGAATCGTATGAGATCCATAAAGAGGAAACAAATATTTCATTCTATCAGAATGATGAGATTGATATTGCAGATCTCATCTCTGAACAGATATTATTAAATATTCCAATGAAACCACTTTGTGACAGTCAATGTAAGGGGCTCTGTCCACACTGCGGAGTGGATATGAATTTACAGTCCTGTGATTGTAATGAGCAATACATTGACCCCCGTTTGATAAAACTTCAGACATTACTGAGCAGAAAGGAGTGATAATATGGCAAATCCTCATTCTCGACACTCAAGATGCAGACGAGACAAACGCAGGGCAAACTGGAAGGGCTCTATGCCCAATTTGATCAAATGCCCTGATTGTGGTGAGTTCAAGCTGCCCCACAGGGTATGTCTCGGTTGTGGTACCTATAACTCTCGCAAGGTAATAACAATTGTAGAAAAAGAAGAGCTATGAAGATAGTTTTAGATGCAATGGGGGGTGATCATGCCCCTGTGGTTACAGTTGAAGGCGCTGTTGAAACGGTCAATGAAGTGGACGATATAGAGATCATACTTGTTGGTGCAGAAGACCTCATATGGAAAGAGATTGAGAATAAACGATATCCCGCGCAGAGAATCTCTGTTGTCCATGCCTCACAGACTGTTTCAATGAATGATGAGGTCTCTTTTGCGATAAGAAGGAAAAAAGACTCTTCCATTCATAAAGGAATAGAGCTTGTCCGTAATGGTAAGGCAGATGCATTTGTGAGTGCTGGCCATTCAGGGGTGGTAATGGCTACTGCACTATTGCGCCTGGGCAAGATATCAGGTGTAAGCAGACCTGCCATTGCTGCCACAATGCCAACTCTAAAGGGAAAATTCATCCTTATAGACGCGGGAGCCAATGTGGATTCAGAACCTGAAAACCTCTTTCAATTTGCCCTTATGGGCAATGCCTATGCCAAGACAATATATGGAATCAAAGACCCTCGAATAGCACTTTTAAGTATAGGTGAAGAGGATACCAAAGGTAATGAATTAACAAAGGAGACCTTTAAACTGTTGAGTAAAACAGATCTGAACTTTGTTGGTAACATTGAAGGTAAAGACATCTTCAAGGGTAATGTGGATGTAGTGGTATGTGATGGGTTTATCGGGAATGTTGTTCTCAAGGTAAGCGAGGGTCTGGCAGAGACTATTTTGCGGATGCTGAAGAAAGAAATCGCTGATATTATAACAGGCAGGGTGGCTTACATGCTGATAAAGCCTGCCATCAAGAACTTCAAGAAAAAGACAGACTACTCAGAATACGGCGGTGCTCCGCTGATGGGAATAAATGGCACCTGCATTATTAGCCATGGAAGATCCACTTCCAAGGCCATCAGAAATGCCTTAAAGCTTGCTAATAAATTCTCAAAGGAAGGTTTTAAAGACACTATTACCCAGGAGTTACTAAAGTATCAGAAACAGATAGTAGAATCTCCACAAGAACCAGCGATTCAGGGGGTCATCTGATTGTACAGAGCAAGGATAATTTCAACCGGATCTTATCTGCCTGAAAAGATACTAACAAATTTTGACTTAGAAAAGATAGTAGAAACCTCTGATGAATGGATCAGGGAACGAACAGGCATCAGAGAAAGAAGAATTGCTGCACCTGAAGAGGCCGCTTCAGACCTTGCCCTTGCAGCATCCAGGGATGCATTGAAAAAGGCAGGCCTGAGGCCCAAGGAACTGGATCTTATAATTGTTGCTACTGTAAGCGGAGACATGCTGCTGCCCTCAACAGCCTGCATACTTCAGAATAAATTAAAAATAAAAGGCATTCCTGCTTTTGATATTAATGCGGCCTGTTCCGGGTTCATTTATGCCCTGTCAGTGGCTGACAGTTTTATACGGAGTGGCACTTACAGTCGTATTCTTGTTGTTGGTACGGAAGTGCTTTCACGATTCACGGACTGGCAGGACAGAACCACATGTGTGTTACTCGGAGATGGGGCCGGAGCTGTTGTGCTCGAGAAGACAAGAAAAAAACAGGGAATCCTGGATGTCAAGATACATGCAGATGGCAGCTACTGGGAACTGTTACATATCCCTGCAGGAGGCTCCAGACTTCAGACCTCTGAGAAGACCCTTAGGGAAAGACAGCATTTTATAAAGATGAAGGGTAATGAGACCTTCAAGATAGCGGTCAGAACACTTGAAAAACTCGTTGTGGACACATTAAAGAACAACAAAATCAAGCCCGAAGAGTTGTCTCTATTGATTCCTCATCAGGCAAATCATCGGATAATAGCTGCTACAGCCAATCGTCTCGGTATCAGTCTTGAGAAGGTTATGCTGAATCTACAAAAGTATGGCAATACCTCTGCAGCCTCCATTCCAATTGCACTTGATGAGGCAGTAAAAACCAACCGTATAAAAGAAGGTGACTATATACTTCTTGAGGCATTTGGTGGAGGACTTACATGGGGCTCAGCCCTGATTAAATGGTAGCCATTAAAGTGCATGCTGGGTATTTACTACTGTCTGATCCTTCCCCCGTATCTTTGCTGCATAAAGTGACTTATCAGCAGCTCTGATGAGTTCAGCAATTGTTTCACCTGATTCAGGATACATGGCAACGCCTATGCTTACTGTAATGGCATTCCTGGGGAAGGCCTTCCAGGTAGGCGGAATAAGGTTCTTTACAGCCTGCCGTAACCTTTCAGCCACCTTGTAGGCCTCTGCAGAAGAGGTCTGAGGCATAATGATGGCGAACTCCTCACCTCCATAACGAACAACAATATCATTTGCCCTTACAGTGCTGCTCATTATAATAGCAATCTCTTTCAGTATATGATCTCCTGCCAGATGTCCCTCGGTGTCATTGAAGAGTTTGAAATCATCAATATCGATTATAGCAAGACTGAAGGGGAGGTTGTATCGTCTTGCCCTCATGTATTCCTCGTTTAATCGCACATCAAAGTAACGTCTGTTATAAAGTCCGGTCAGTGGGTCTGTAATAGAGAGTTCTCTCATCTGTTCTGAAAGGCTGTAACACTCAGATAGTTTTATTAACATTGCTGCATGGGATGCAAACTGGTTAACAACAAACATATCCTCATCTGTAAAGGGCATGGATTTTTCCTTATCCGAAAGATTCAGCACACCCACCACCTCATCTCCTATCTTTAATGGAACACTCACAGAAGACATACTCTTGTAAAAGGTCTTGGGTTTAACGCCATATTTGCTAAGGTCCTCCAGTCCTTTTATTATTACTGGTACACCCTCTTCATATACCTTGCCTGCTATGGCCTCACCTTTATTGACTCTTACATTTTCCATAAGGTATTTATTGATCCCTTTAATGGCTGCGACACTGAGATATCCATTATTGGATGGTAGCATAAGGGAGCACTTCTCAGCACCAACAAGCGAGGCAGCTTCATTCACTATAGCATCAAGGAGTTGCTGACGTGATCTGTAGAGAAAATAGAGTTTTGAGGTCTTTAAATAAAGCAGATTCATGAGATTTGCCTGTTCCCTATGCCTCTGTCCAATATCCCGAATACTACAGAGATAGGCAGTAAGTCTGCAAATATACTGGATGGACTGGAAGGCATCCCTGTTAAGAATAGTGTTGAAGATGGCAAGTAAACCAAAGATATCTTCCTCAAAGGACAGAGGAAACAGATACATGGATAGAATATCATCAGGCAATCTGTATCGGAGCAGTTCATAATTATCCAGTATTGACATGGGTCTATGTGTGGCAAGGAGACTTTTAACAATCGGGCTGTTTGCCGATATCTTGAAGTCACGGAGTTGTTCAGAGTGTCTGCCTCCAGAGACCTTAACTGTATAATCACCGTTGTCTCTGAATAGTATTGCTGCTGTATCAACATCAAATAGGAAGAGCACTGACGACAATACCTCCTGGGAGATATCCTCTACTGTAGCGTCAGTTTTAAAACTTGCTGCAAGTGATATGATAGTCTTTGCCCAGCGCCATTTCTTATTCAGTTCTGAAACCTTGTAGTTTTGGTTCAGTATCCCCTCAAGAAGGCTCTGGATCTCTGTCATAACCCTCTGAATCTTCTGAGGGGAAAGAATTGTAACCTTATCCTGCCATCTTATTATATCTGTATCCTTTAGACCCAACTCCCGTGCACTCTTTTTATAGAAGGATATAAAATCATGAATCGAAGTATAAAATGCCTCAGCTACAAGTATCAGCATGGTGTCTTGAACCTTCAGTGGAATAAAATAATGGTACTGATTGGTGAAGGACTGAACCACAAAGGGGGTTTTTCTCTTTAAGGCAAGCCTGAAATTATTTGAGAAAAATTCATTATATAACTCCGCCCCTCTTTTGTTTCTTTTTATGGCAGATAAAAGAGGGTCATCACCTACGGATGCAACAATCTCGTTGCACTTGTCATCATACAGACGATAACTCAGGTCTGTTAAGACATTCAATGATTGTAATGTCCTGGATAATGCACTGATATTAAATGAAAATATGCTCCCCATTTACACATCCTGTGTTCTAAAATGGCATCTCTTATCTGTTCGCAACAACTCTTTTATATTGTTTTACAAGATTTCTACAGCCCTCTTTTTAAACATCAATGCATTATCTTTAGCAAAAATCATTCCTGGTCTGTTTTAAGAAAAGGCTTTATCAGGTCTAAGGGAATCGGGAATATAACTGTAGAATTCTTTTCAGAAGAGATTTCCGTAAGGGTCTGCATAAATCTCAACTGCAATGCTGTGGGTTGTGTGGCAATTATCTGTGCAGCATCGGCAAGCTTCTGGGCTGCCTGGAATTCTCCATCAGCATGGATAATCTTCGCCCTTCTTTCCCTCTCTGCCTCTGCCTGTCTGGCAATTGCCCTCAATATTTCCTGTGGAAGATCAACATTCTTCACCTCTACTGCTGTTACCTTGATGCCCCATGGCTCAGTCTGAAAGTCAATAATCTTCTGAAGTTCTGCATTAACCTGATCTCTCTTGGAAAGCACCTCATCAAGCTGTGTCTGGCCTATAACACTTCTGAGGGTGGTCTGGGCGATCTGACTTGTGGCGAAATAAAAGTCCTCCACCTCGGTAATTGCCTTGATAGGTTCCATAACCCTGAAATACACAACTGCATTAACCTTAACAGAGACATTGTCCTTTGTTATGACATCCTGTGGTGGTACATCCATGGTAACGGTTCTAAGGCTCACCCGCACAAGCTTATCAATGATAGGCCAGATTATCACAAGCCCGGGCCCTTTTACTGGTATGATTCTACCGAGCCTGAAGACCACACCACGTTCATATTCCTTAAGGATCTTGATAGCACTTGACAGAAAGTAGATAATAACAAAGGCTACAAATATTAAACTAAGTATTTGTGGTGGGAAAATCATTCCTTTACCTCCCTTTTCACTTTGATACGGAGTCCTGAAATAGACTCCACTTTTATCCTTTCACCTTTCCTTATAGGCTCATCGCTGAATGCCTGCCAGTACTCGCCTCTCACCAAAGCCATGCCTTCTTTATGAATATCACTAAGGGCCACACCTTCCAGCCCCACCAGTCCCTCTATTCCTGTAACTGGCTTGCGCCTCCAGGCCTTCAGGACAAGTCCCACGGTAACACTAAAGAACAGTGCTGTCAGCAGAGCAGCCGGTAGAACCAGGTACAGTGAAAGCTTCAGAAAGGGTGCAGGACTTTCAAAAAGCATAAGAGAACCTATAACCATTGAGATAAGCCCACCAATGGTGAGCACTCCATGGGATGTAACCTTTACTTCAAGAACAAACATTATTATTGCAAGAATAATCAGCAAAAGTCCTGCATAGTTTACAGGCAGTGTCTGAAATGCATAAAAGGCAAGAATAAGACAGATACCTCCCACAACTCCCGGGAAAACAGCGCCTGGATTTGTGAGTTCAAAGAAAAGTCCGTAAAATCCTAGCAACATTAAAATATAGGCCACGTTGGGATTACTGATCATGGCGAGGATCTTTAATCTGATACCCATCTCTTCGTTGATAACAACAGCCTCCCTGGTATGAAGTACTTTTTCACCTGTCGCAGTTTTCACTTTCTTACCATCTATTGCCTTCAATAGATCCTGAAGATTATCACTGACAATGTCAATAACACCCAATTTCTTTGCCTCAGCGGCTGTAACAGAGACGCTTTTTCTGACCGCCTTTTCTGCCCAGTCTGCATTTCTCCCCCTCTTCTCTGCAATGGATCTTATATAGGCAACGGCATCGTTAGTAACCTTCTCAATCATGGTTTTATCCATCTTTCCTCCCATACCAACCGGGTGGGCAGCTCCAATATTGGTACCGGGTGCCATGGCAGCAATATGTGCAGCCATGGTAATGAAAACGCCTGCTGAGGCAGCACGTGCACCTGATGGTGCAACATAGACAATTACTGGAACAGCACTGCTGTTTATTGCCTTAATGATGCTTCTCATTGAAGTATCAAGCCCTCCAGGTGTGTCAAGCATAACAACCAGTGCCTCTACAGACCTATCATTGGCCTTTGAAATGCTCTTTTCTATAAACTCTGATGTGACAGGATTAATCACACCCTGTACCGTGATTACCATTACCTCGTTCTGGGCGGCTTCAATAAAAAGGAGTGGAGGGAGATAAAATATCAGTATTATTACATAGCCGATTATTCTGGGGTATCTCTTTAGCATATATTATTATATAACCTTTTCATCTCAAACTATTAGTAATCCCCAAACTGTAAGGTGATAATATTATTATCTCATATATTGTGTAGGAAAATCTAACAACTTAATTTGTGCTTTTTTAATCCTTTGAGTTATTCTTATAGAAAAAGCAATACAAAATTATCAAAATTTTCATTATTATGTTATACTGAATTCATTATTTTTGAAAAGCAATAAAATTATACCCAAATCCAGACGTAAGGATAACAAGGAATAGCAGATAGCAGTGGTATGGTAGAGTCTGAACGGTTTTGAATTTTGCACAAGATTCACCAGGAGGGGGACAGCCCCAAAAATCAGGGATTTTTGGGGAGACCCCGGAATCGCAAAATTCCCTCGGAAGCGGACATGGATGTCCGCTGAGAATGATGTGTAAGACTCTACCATACCACTGCTATAATAACTTTATCACTGGATTTGAGTTATATTATCCTGTTGTAAAATGGCAGAAATCTTTTCCATATAATATCTAATGAGTAGAAAATTTCTTTTAATAGGTTCTTTAATAGGTGGTCTTTTAAGTGTAGCCATAGCGCTTTTAATGGATATCCTCTTTTCTGATGCCCTCCAGGGAACCTGGCGTGACGCTATCTCTCATGATCTTCATAACTTCTTTTCATTAAATACAACTCCTGACAGTATCATTGTTTATGTTATTTTTATATTTATCTTGCTGATTCTGTTTGTCATTGGTGCCCTTTTTGGAAGTATTTTTACAATGCTAATATATCGCTTTATGAAATTCCTGGGGAGTTCGGAGGAATAGTGTGAAAGCACGCCCTGCAATCCTGTTAATAATCCTCCTTGTCTGTCTTATTCTTATACTTAAGGGTTATAAATACTACGAATATACACAAACAGATCCTAAATTCTGTAATACCTGTCATCTTGTAGAGGAAGGGGTCAGGACGTGGCGTCTAAGTAAACATAGCAATCTCATCTGTCAGCGCTGCCATGTTCTTACATTAATAGAAGAGAATCGTCTCCTTTTAGCCTTTGCTATGAAGGGTTCATGGCGTGTAAAACAGACCCACGGCTCCATAAAGCCCTGGGAGAGTTGCCTTGACTGTCATATGCAGGATGCTTCTCAGGGCTCTGTATCCCTGAGAACATCCTACGGACATGCCCGTCATGTCTTCATGCAGGATATAAAATGCAATGCCTGTCACAGAGGCGATATACATGACTTCAGGGCTGACTCGAAGAAATGTCAAACCTGTCATAAGGACAAACTGGTTCACGGGATGGGAATGGCGGGTCTTTATTGTCTTAATTGCCATCGCTTTGGAGAAACAAAACCCAAGATGGTATCACAGGAACGGTGCTTCGGCTGCCATACAACCATCCCCACAAAAGGTGTAATGTCAGGTGTTAAGTGTTTCGACTGTCATAAACCCCATGGACAACTCAAGATGGAAAGCAAAGACTGCCTTGGAACCTGTCATGGTAATGAAACCAGGGTAGGCCAGCATGGCAAACATCTGGCACTGGGAAGGCTTCAATGTATTGATTGCCACAAACCCCATACATGGGTAGTTAAGAAGGAAAATGCTCCAGGACTATGTGACAGATGTCATCCCCTGAGAGATCCAATGACCTTTATATATTGATCTGGTGACATGGAACCATAAAAAAAATGCTGTCCAGGGATGGACAGCATAATTAAGGGGAGGTAACGAGGCGCTGATTATATTTTACATAATTATGCATTTAATGTCAAGTTATAATTTTAGGTTATATGATAACAGGAGAGTTGCTGTACCATATGGATATGTTATAAAACAGAGTAGTTAGACAAGTTCTGTTTTAGCTCCTGCCTGTTTTTCCAGTTCTTTCAGTTTTTCTCTTTCTCCAATGGCAATCAGGGTATCACCAGGTTTGATTTTGGTATTATGTACAGGATTAAATTTCATCTCTCCTTCTTTTCGCTTGATAGCCACTACAATTACCCCGTACTCCCGGCCTATGCCTGCCTCGTGTATGGTTTTATCGGCAAGAAAAGACCCCTCTGCCACCTCTATCTCTTCCATCTGGAGTTCAATATTACCACTTTTTGTAGCAAATTCAAGAAAATCTACCACTGCAGGCTTTAACACTGAATGGGCAATCCTTAGGCCGCCTATATGATATGGTGATACCACCCTGTCTGCACCAGCCCTCAGGAGTTTTTGCTCAGAGCCTTCCTCACCTGCCCTTGCAACTATCAAAAGATTCGGGTTGAGTTCTCTTGCACTTAACACAACATATAGGTTCTGGGCGTCTGTGGAAAGAACAGAGATCAACCCCCGTGCCCTTTCAATGCCGGCCTCTTTTAACAGCTCATCCTTTGTGGCATCACCAAAGATGAAGGGTATGTCATCATCTGCATCAAGTGCCAAATGTTCCTTTTCTATGACCACAAATGGAACCTTATGTGTCTTAAGCTCCCTGCATATAATATGTCCCATCCGACCATAGCCACATACAATGAAATGGTTTTTCATATTTCTCAGTTTTTTCTCCAATCTCATCCTCCCAAATAGCTTTTGTATTTCGCCTTCCAGGATAATCTTTATACCATTGTTTACAACATAGGCCACCACACCTACTCCGAAGAAAACCAGCACAATTGTAAATGCCCTGCCCATGTGACTCAGTGGCCTTACCTCCTGGTAACCAATTGTTGCCAGGGTAATTACGGTCATATAGAGGGCATCGAAAAAAGGCCATCCTTCAATAATAGAATAACCGATGGTACCGGTAAGTAAAACACTGACTACAAGAACAATGGAAAACAGGGCTCGTTTTCTCAATATCCAGCCGTTCCTTCTATGTGTGATTTCAGTTTTTTATAATATAACATAGGTAGTATTGAAGATGTGTAGCAGTTGTTTCACATAATCCGCAAAGATATACCACTTCCAGATAATATTAATGTAAAAAACATGGCTGTTTTTGATATTATACTTTTAGGTCCATGAGTATTTTCCATATATTGTGAGTATGCGAGCCTTCCCAGTAGATACGTCCACAGCTACTGCAACGCTGAAATCTCCTGTGATGAAGATACACATATTCTGGCACAAGCCCCTGTACCATTTCCTTCTTGATGTCTTCAAGAGGGATATTGCAGTGCATACAACGCCTTGAAGCGGTCTCCTTTGGGAACAGGGTAACAACCTCCTTTATCTGTTCTTTCACATCTTCTGATTCAATCAACAGATGCTCTACGGTAAATCTTTTTGTCAGCTCTCTGTCGCGGGTGAGGAGTATCCTGCCTTCAGACCTTGCAAGCCTGACCAGTGCCCTGTCATCAATATCCCTGTGATACTGGACATCATAGCCAAGGAATCTCATCCATCGTGCCAGTCGTCCAAGCATGGCATCTGCTATAAATCCTCTCTTTTTCACCGAAAAATGCCTATTAAACATTTAACAAAATTTGGGATAGATGGGTATATGGTTTTCATCTCATTCTCGTCAGGCATCCTGCCTGCCTCCGAGGGAATTTTGCGATTTGCCATCCACGGCAAATCTTATGCAAAATTCAAAACCGTTCAAACCCTATACCCATCTATCCATATCTATCCATAAACCTGACTCTAAGGTCAAATGGTAATTCTGGGTTTTCAGAACTTATAGACTATCCCTTTAATAATATGTTACCATATGGCATTTACAATAATACCCTTTTAAAAGGCAAATTTGCCGATTGACTTATCAGTCAGTTTTATGGACAGGTGGATATTGGCTTTACCGCTCATTCTCAGCGGACATCCATGTCCGCTTTCGAGGCAATTTTGCGATTCACCCTCAAGGTGAATCTTATGCAAAATTGAAATCCGCTCAAAGCCAATACCCACCTGTCCGTTAGTAGTTTGGTTGTTTTTTCTATCAGCACTTTTGGGTTTTTAAAAATTCTATAAACCATAAAAGGACAGCAATATGAAAACTATACTGGTTACTGGCGTGGCTGGCTTTATTGGACACAAGGTTGCAGATGTCCTCCTCCAGAGAGGACTTTCTGTGGTGGGCATTGACAATATGAACGACTATTATGACCCCAGACTGAAAGAATGGCGATTGATTTCCTTGAAAAAAAATCCCTGCTTTCATTTTATCCAGTCAGATATTGATGACTACAGAGTACTGAAGGATATATTTGAAAACCATCCTATTGATGCTGTTATAAACCTTGCTGCCCGTGCTGGTGTGAGGGCATCTGTTGCTGACCCCTGGGTATATCTTGATACCAACATAAAAGGCACCCTTAATCTACTTGAATGCTGTAAAGAGAGGGGTATAAACAAGTTCATTCTGGCCTCTACATCAAGTCTTTACGGGTTTAACGAGATGCCCTTTGAAGAAACCCAGCGTACGGACACACCATTGTCTCCTTATGGTGCAACAAAAAAAGGGGCTGAGGTACTCTGTTACTCTTATCATTATCTTTATGGTATGGATATTATAATACCCCGTTATTTTACCGTTTACGGGCCGGCAGGGCGGCCTGATATGAGTATATTCAAGTTTATTAAGAATATGGATCTCGGGAAGGCTATTCCTGTCTTTGGAGACGGAAAACAAAGGCGAGATTTTACGTATATCGATGATATAGCAGAAGGCACGGTACGGTGCCTTGATCTGTCAGGATTTGAATAGTCAACCTTGGCAATGATAACTCTGTGGAGCTAATGTATGTAATCAACCTGATAGAAGAAGGCCTCGGAAAAAAGGCAAACATTGAGTATCTGCCACGTCATCCTGCAGATGTAGAGGCTACCTGGGCATCAATTGAAAAGGCAAAGACCCGGCTTTCATGGGTTCCTCAGGTAGATATTGAGGAAGGTGTCGAAAGAACAATCAGATGGTATAAAGACAATAGAGAATTTGTTCTTTCTCTGAAGGAGGTAGAATGAAAAAGCTTGCCATAGTGTCCCTTATGACTCTTGCTCTCCTGATTCCAGCCTGTGGCGGGAAAAAGGAGGTTAAAAGGCCATCGCCTGAGGCAATACTTATTAAAAAGGCATTTAATGTAGCGGAAAAGATCAAGAATGCCTATCTCCGTAAAGACCGTTATGCATTAAAACAATACTGTACAAAAGAAGGTTATCTGACCCTTATCAGTTCTATGAAAGACTTTGATTCAGCAGCAATAAGCTTTCAACTAAGATGGGCTGACATTAAAAAAGACAAGATTATCCTTTATATCTACTGGAGGGGAACATGGCGGCTTAGAGGTAAAATGTATGAAGACTCGGGGCTGGGAGCCTTTGCCTTTCGGGGGGACCCACCGCGACTCTCCGATATTCTCAGGGCAAACCCTTTCAGTAACCCCCTGTAGAATCATCATCCGCAACTGCTACAGGCGCTTCCACTACTGCCACAGGAGGAGCACCCTCCACCCTGTCCTGCAAAGGGCTTGTCTACTCCTGACATACCAAACACAGAAAACTTTTTCATCACATCAGAGCTTTCACATTTTGGGCACTTGATCTCGGGGTTACCGAAAACAAGCTTCTCAAACTCCTCACCACAACTCTTGCATTTATATTCAAAAATAGGCATCTTTTATTTCCTCCTTATAGATATTAACATTTAGTACCCTTATCAGGCAAATATTATCGTTTATTTACCAAGATTATTGTCCAAAAAGATTCTATAAGAAAAAAGATGAAAGGCAGGGT
This sequence comes from Nitrospirota bacterium, assembly GCA_013151785.1. Classification (GTDB taxonomy): domain Bacteria; phylum Nitrospirota; class Thermodesulfovibrionia; order Thermodesulfovibrionales; family JdFR-85; genus JAADHP01. The sequence continues at coordinate 12,878 of JAADHP010000102.1, forward strand.
ACAGTGAATACTGTAAACAGTAAGCAGTGAGCAGTAAGGAGTCATAAGAAGGGCAACAGGTGGTGAAGAAGGCCATGTAGCAATACCGACAGTGACATACAACAGCAATTCTTATGTACCTTAACATAGTGATTTACTTCCAGGCAACTTTACAGGCACATAGGTATTGCCTTCTCAGTCATTCTCGCATGCCATCCAAGGCATGCTCCGAGGAGAAAATCAGGTTCACCCTCCTGGTGAACCT
>JAADHP010000201.1 GCA_013151785.1 Nitrospirota bacterium
ACCTTCGGCCCTCCCATGGAGATAAAAACTGATGAGAGCACAAGGGATTATCAACATAGATTAACCGAAGAGATTATGGAAAGGATACGGCGATTAAAGAATCAATAGCAATGGATTTCTCAACTTACCGATTGAATCATTATTATAAAAAGAGGTCATTACTATCAAAAAAAATTCTATAAGAGAGATGAAAGGCAGGGTGCAGTGAATACAGTAAACAGTGAGCAGTAAGCGGTGAGCAGTGAGCAGTAAAAAAGGGGCAACAGGTGGTGAAGAAGGCCATGTAGCAATACCGACAGTGACATACACCGGCATACTTATGTATCACCTCAAGGCTGGTAAGGTTACGTCCTGTTATAATTAAATCCTATTGCATCAATGCCCTGATGAACCACCTGTTGCCCCTCTCTGAAATGGATTCATAGAATCCCTCTCCCTTCCGAGAGGGGAGGGTAATTGTACAGGGTATTGAAAAGAGGTTACACTATAGAGTAATCCTGTGGATTGCATTATTTTTATGAGGTGCCCTGGCTTGTCAGTATTTTAGACAGATGTGAGAAGAGGTATAAACTATGGAGATACTGATTGCAGAGACAGCAGGATTCTGCTTTGGAGTAAAAAGGGCGGTGGATATGGCCTTCAAGGCAGCCGAATCCCATAGTTAGTGGAAAGGCTGCCACCCTTGGCCCGATTATACACAACCCGCAGGTTATCCAGCGGCTTGCAGATAAGGGTCTGGTACCCATAGAAGAAATAGAAGATAATCATAAGTTTGATCTATTGCTCATCAGAACCCATGGAATTCCCCATGATACCTATAAAAAAATACAGGAAAGAGGAATAAATGTAATTGATGCGACATGCCCATTTGTAAAAAAGGCCCAGGAATATGCTAAACTTCTGAAAGAGGAAGGATACAGGGTTATAATACTGGGTGACAGGGACCATCCCGAGGTAAAGGGCATTGTTAGCTATGCCGGAGCTGATACCCTTGTTGTAAAGAGTGCGGAGGAAATCAAAAAACCCGGCAGGAAGGTAGGTATAGTGGTTCAGACTACTCAGCCTTTGGAGATATTAAAGGCGGTGGTCTCAAGAGTTGTAGAGACAGCAAAGGAGGTAAAAGTTTATAATACTATATGTAACTCCACAGCCATGAGATTAAGAGAAACAGAAGAGATGGCTGGCGAGGTAGAGGTAATGTTTGTAATCGGTGGAAAGAACAGTGCCAACACAAAACAGCTTGCCCGTCTTTGTCAGAGGATAGGCGTAAGAACTTACCATATAGAAACTGCTGATGAGATAAACAGTGAATGGATTAAAGGTGTCAAAAAGGCTGGCATTACCGCTGGTGCATCAACACCTGACTGGATAATCCAAGAGGTAAGAGACCGGCTTGAATATCTGAGCAGCAAAGATTGATTATCTATTTTTATAGAGGAGGTCTGACGGATAATGGAAACACAGGAAAAGGAACTCCAGGAACTTCTCACAGAGACGATTCCTGAAATTGAGGAAGGGAGTATTGTAAAAGGGAAGGTTGTATCCATACGACCCGACAGTATAGTAGTTGATATAGGGTATAAGTCAGAGGGTTTTATCCCTGTCATGGAATTTACAGAGGAAGAACTCTCCCAACTGAAAGAGGGTGATGAAATAGATGTCTTTCTCTCCAGAATCGACTCGGAAGGGCAGGTTTCACTCTCCATTGATAAGGCAAAGCGATTGAAACTACTCAATCTGCTGCAGGAGGCACAACAACATAACACCCCTGTTGAGGCAATAGTAAAAGAACATATCAAGGGAGGATACAGGGTTGAAATACAAGGTGTAAAGGCCTTTATGCCAGGTTCGCAGACTGATATAAAACCCCTCAAAAACCCCGATGAGATAGTGGGTGACAGGATACTGGTAAAGGTTCTGAAATTCAACACCAAGCTCACCAACATAATTGTTTCGCGCAGAGAGGTGATAGAGGAAGAACGGGCAAAACTCAAGGAAAGGACACTGCAGCTATTAAAGGAAGGAGCACTTCTGAAAGGGGTTGTAAAAAATATAACAGATTACGGCGTGTTTGTAGATCTTGGGGGTATTGACGGACTTTTGCATATTTCAGACATCTCATGGGGCAGGGTAAGGCACCCCTCTGACGTTTTCTCTATAGGCCAGGAGGTTGAGGTAATTGTACTTAATTTTGATAAAGAAACTGAAAAGGTGACACTGGGATACAAGCAAAAGAGACCTGATCCATGGCTAAGTATTGAGGACAGATACTCACCTGGCAAGATAGTAAGCGGGAAGGTGGTCAGTCTTACAGATTATGGAGCATTCATTGAGCTTGAAGAGGGTGTAGAGGGTCTCATCCATGTGTCAGAAATGGACTGGTCACGCAGGCCAAAGCATCCATCCAATTATATGGAGATAGGTGATTATATAGATGCCAAGATACTGAATATAGATACCCAGAACAAGAGAATATCCCTTGGGCTGAAACAGCTAAAGCCAAAACCATGGGAGGTGGTGGCCCAGCGTTACAGGGTTGGTCAGAAGGTCACCGGAAGGGTCAGAAGCATAACAGATTTTGGTGCCTTTGTGGAATTACCCGAAGGAGTGGATGCCCTTCTTCATGTATCTGATCTTTCCTGGACACGACACATCAGACACCCCTCGGAGGTATTGAGAAAGGGACAGAAGATAGAGGCCGTAGTCCTTCATCTTGAGCCAGAAAAGGAAAAGATGGCACTTGGTCTCAAACAACTCCAGCCTGACCCATGGATCGAAGAGATCCCCTCACGTTTCCACCTTGGAGATGAAGTGAAATGCAAGATAATAAGATTCAGCGAATATGGGATGTTTGTTGAGATAGAAAACTTTGTGGAGGGCCTGATTTATACATCTGAGATAAATACAGGAAATAAACGACCTGAGGAGATATACAAGGAAGGTGACGAGGTTATAGCAAGGATTATAAAGATTGATCTTGAAAACAGAAAGATAGGCCTCAGCATGCTTAATCTGAAAACCATAGAGCATATAGAACAACCATAATCTATGAAAAAGGCCTGTTTGATAATAAGCATTCTTATCTTTGTCTTGATTATCCTGAGTGTTGGTCTGTCAGTAATTGGTAAGCGGGTGCCCCTGGTTGACAGGGTGGCCATTGTCCGCATTGAGGGAACTATTGTCGGCTCCCAGAGTGTAATCGACCAGCTCAAAGAGTATTCCAAAGACCCTTCTGTAAAGGCTGTGGTTCTCAGGATAAACAGCCCTGGTGGTGCTGTGGCACCGTCACAGGAGATATTTGAAGAGGTAAAAAAGCTAAGAGAGAACAAGCCTGTGGTGGTCTCCATGGGAGCACTTGCAGCCTCGGGCGGATATTATATATCGGCCCCAGCTACAAAGATATATGCAAATCCAGGAACCATAACAGGCTCAATCGGTGTTATAATGGAGATACCAAACCTGAAGGGGCTAATGGATAAGGTGGGAATAAAGACAGAGGTGATCAAGAGTGGCAAGCATAAGGACCTTGCCTCTGTCTTCCGAGGAATAGGAGAGGAGGAAAGAAAGATACTCCAGGGAGTTCTTGACGATGTTCACGACCAGTTTATAAAAGCAGTGGCAGAGGGAAGAAAACTCCCCTATGACAAGGTAAAGAGTATTGCTGATGGCAGAATATTTACAGGAAGGCAGGCAAAGGAGATCGGTCTTGTGGATGAGATAGGAAACATAGAGGATGCCATCAGAGAGGCTGCACGACTTGGCGGAATCGAGGGAGAACCCCATATTGTGGAAAAGGAAGAGAAACCATCTATTCTTGATTATCTTACAGGAAAGGTAGCAGAACAGTATAAGACACTTCTGGATACCACTATAAGCGTAAAATATCTTTTATATTTGAAATAAGGGAGGTGTGTATGACAAGGTCAGAGCTTATTATGAAGGTTTATGAAGAGCTTGAAGGCTATACCAGGAAACAGACAGAGATAATAGTGGAGACCTTCTTTGATGCCATCAAATCAGCCCTTATGAAAGGCGAGAAGGTAGAACTCAGAGGCTTTGGTAACTTCAAGGTGAAAACAAGAAAACCCAGGCAGGCAAGAAACCCAAAGACAGGTGAACAGGTAGAGGTTCCTCCAAGGAGGGTAATACACTTCAAACCTGGCAGAGAATTGAAGGAGGCTCTGAACTCCAAGGAGATGTGAACAGAAGGGCCTTTCTATCAACTGCCATCAAGGTATTTTTTACCACTGCAGGCATCATAACAGGAACGATTGCCCTGTTATTCAGCTATCCCTTTAAGATCAAAAAGCGTGCCGTAAAATACTTCCCTGTGATGGATGAGGCAGAGATTCCCCGCCGGGGAGTGAAAACAGTAACCTTCAAATACAAACGTCAGAACAGGGTACTTAACACAAGGGCATTCGTGGTAAATCATAATGATATAGTTTATGTGCTCTCTCCGGTATGTACACACCTTGGATGCCTTGTTAACTGGCACAGAAGGAAGCACGAGTTTCTCTGTCCCTGCCATGGTGGCAGGTATGATATAGAAGGAAAGGTATTGGGAGGACCTCCTCCTGCCCCGCTAACAAGACTGCCCTACAGGGTTTCAGAGGGTAAGCTCTATATCGGATTAAAGGTCTGATGGGTAGAATATTCGACTGGATAGATTCCCGTTTTGGTGTAAAGGCACCACATAGCAGGTTTCTTCAGAGACCCCTGAGTGAACGAATAAACTACCTTTACTGTCTTGGTGGGGTCGCCTTTGTGTTGTTTCTGTGTCTTGTTGTATCAGGCGCACTTCTGACAATCTATTATGTACCATCCCAGGATGAGGCATTTCAAAGCATAGTACGTATTACCCGTGAGGTCAGGCTGGGCTGGTTTATAAGAGGTGTACATAAATGGTCAGCAAACCTGCTGATTATCTTCATAATCCTTCATACCCTGAGGGTTATTCTCTACAAGGCATACCAGCCTCCCAGGGAACTTAACTGGGTGGTAGGGGTCTGCACCCTCGTTGTTGCCTTTGCATCAGGCTTTACTGGTTATCTTCTTCCCTGGGACCAGAAGGCATACTGGGCAACCGAGGTGGGCACATCCATGGCAGGTACAATCCCTTACATAGGGAAATATCTCCTTTATCTCTTGCGTGGTGGCACAGAAGTGGATGGAAGCACCCTCATCAGATTCTACAGCTTTCATATCCTCTGGCTTCCCGTAACAATGGCGCTTCTGCTATGGGCCCATTTCCATATGGTAAAGAGGCAGGGAATATCAGGGGGATTATGAAATAATCCTCCGGCCTTCAAGCGCCTTGCTGAGGGTCACCTCATCTGCATATTCAATATCTCCTCCCATGGGAAGACCATAGGCAATCCTTGATATCCTTATTCCAAAGGGAGAGAGTAGTTCTTTTATATACTGCGCCGTCATCTCACCTTTTGTATTGGGATTTGTGGCAATAATAACCTCCTCAATGCCTCCCTGGGCTACCCTCTCTTTCAGTTCCTGGATCTTAAGCCGGTCAGGGGTCACTCCATCTATGGGAGACAATGCACCAAGCAGAACATGATAAAGCCCCCTGTATTGATTGGTACGCTCTATAACCTGAACATTACTTGGTTCCTCTACCACACATATCCTTGTGTGGTCCCTGCCCGGATCAGTACAGATATGGCAGAGTTCCTGCTCGGTTATATTAAAACAGCGCTTGCAGAACCGTGCCTTCTCTTTTACATCCACAATTGCCCGTGCTATGGCCTTTGCCTCCTCCTCTGGCATGGCAAGGATAAAATAGGCAAGCCTCTGGGCGGTTTTCCTGCCGATGCCTGGCAGCCTTGTTAGCTCCTCAGTCAGTCTCTCGATAAGGCCCTTCATAACACTTATTTACCCAGAATATCTCCAAGCCCTCCAAGGCCTGGAAGCTGAAGCCCACCTGTTAGCTTTGCCATTTCAGCCTGCATCATCTCCTGTGCCCTTCTGAGTGCCTCATTCGAGGCTGCCACAATCAGATCCTCCAGCATCTCCACATCATCAGGGTTGACCACATCCTTTTCGATCTTGACCGATACAATCTCACCTGCACCATTGGCAACAACGGTTACCATACCTCCGCCAGCCGTGGCCTCCACTGTCCTGGACTTGACCTCTTCCTGCACCCTTGCCATCTCCTGCTGAAGCTTCTGAGCCTGTCTCATAATATCACTAAGCATTTTTTTAGACATCTGTCTTCCTCCTCTCAATGATTCTTGCCCCAAAGGCCTCGATAATCTTTAACTCCTCGGGGGTCAGTTCTATTTCTTTAAGGGATTCCTTTTTTTTTATCTGCCTTTTGCCTTTGTTGGAGACAATCTCTATTGAACTGATTCTGCTTTGTTTAAATGGTGTTGCTTCCATCAGAAGCGAGTACAGCTTCTGTGTATCTTTCTTCAGGGACTCTGCAAAGACCCTGTGACCTCCGTTAAACTGGAGTATTAATTTCTCATCCTCCACTCTGGGCTGAGCATGTATCAGCTTTGATGCAAGAACAGGATTGGTTTCCTCGATACAGGATACAGCCTCTGCCCACAGTTGCTCTGCATCCAAGGGATGCACAGGGGGTTCATCCATGACCGCCTGAGTCTCCTTCATCTCTGAAAGGTTTTCTCTTTCCTCTTCAGGAGCAGGTATATGGTTCTCATTGTTTGTTTTGTCAGAAGTTGAAAAGGCCACTGGCAATTCATTGACAGGCAGGTTCTTTAATCGTTCTATGATCTCTCCCACAGGCCGTAAATCTTCAAGCAGGGTGGCCCTTATAAGTCCCATCTCAAGGGCAACCCTGGGACTGAAGGAACTTCTGATATCGGCATCTGTTCTTATAAGTTCAGAAAGCAAAAGGGCAATCTCTTCCTCTGTAACAGAAGGGGATACCTCCTGGATAAATGCAGTCTCATTTGCTGAAATATTCCCCTGGATACGACCTGTAACCTTTGCAACAAGAAGTTCCCTGAAAAGGGCAAGGAGATCCTGCATAAAGGTCTTGAAGTCTGTTCCCCTGTTATAGAGAGACTGGACTATTTCAAAGACCTTTTTCCTGTCCGAACGAATAATAGCCCTTGAAAGCTCCACTACAAGGTCAACATCACTGAGCCCCAGGATATCCCTTATGTCCTGCTCTGTTATCCTGTCGGTGAAGGAGTGGATCTGGTCAAGTAGTGTAAGGGCATCCCTCATTCCACCATCAGAGGCCTTTATGATCATATCCAATGCCTCATCAGTAATCTCTATTCCCTCTGCCTGAACAATCCTTTTAAGCTGCACACGCATACTCTCTGGTGATATCCTTCTGAAAGGAAGGTGTTGACATCGTGAAAGCACTGTCACAGGCACCTTGTGGGGTGTGGTAGTGGCAAGTATAAAGATCACGTGAGAAGGAGGCTCTTCCAGGGTCTTGAGCAGGGCATTAAAGGCAGACTGGCTGAGCATATGTACCTCATCGATTATATATATCTTGAACCGGCCTGAAGAGGGAGCATACTTAACACCCTCACGAAGTGTTCGTATATCATCCACACTGTTGTTCGATGCACCGTCAATCTCCATCACATCCACAGAGTGGCCTTCTGTTATAGCCTTACAGGAAGGGCAAACCTCACAGGGCGAAACCGTGGGGCCATCAACACAATTCAGTGATTTGGCCAGAATACGTGCTGTGGAGGTCTTTCCAACACCCCGGGGGCCTGAAAAGAGATAGGCATGAGCAACCCTGTCCTGTTGGATGGCATTTTTCAGAATCCTGCTGATTGTTTCCTGTCCAACCAGTTCGTCAAGATTTTTAGGACGCCACTTTCTGGCGAGTACTAAATAACTCATAATTTAGTGTTGAGTTTTGAGTGATAACTCTTTCCAATATAGATATCTAACCACGAATCTTGAATCTTCTTTGCCTGCTCTATGCAGCCAGGCAACAACTTACTGCGGCACCGGCTCGGAGTGCTTACCGTTGCTTCCTTCCGGACCTGGCGGGGTTCACACCCTCACCGTGCGCAGGGCTGCTGCCCGGCTGCATGGAAAAGGCAA
>JAADHP010000204.1 GCA_013151785.1 Nitrospirota bacterium
ACGCTTCCCACATTGATTATATACCTGCAGGACTCCTTGAACTCTATTTTCTCACGATGCAGAACGATCTCCCCCGAAGGCAATTTCTCTATAATAAATGGCACATGGCTATGACCTATAAGACATATCCTTTCTTTGAAATACTGGAAATTAATCTCTGCATCGTAAAGACTCAGGATATAGTTCCACGAGTCTGGCTCCTTTGGTGAGGCATGTACTAAAAAAAGACTTTCTTTCTTTAAGACCTTTACAATATTTAAGGATTGAAGGAATTCAAAATCTCCCTCATCCAACTGTTCTTTTGTCCATTCAATGGCTACCCGTGCATTATAATTAAAATACTCTGACGGTGTATAGCCTATTACTGCCCAGTCATGATTGCCTGCAACAGCATGGATGCATCGTTTTCTTATAAACTCAATGCATTCCACAGGGTCAGGGCCATAACCGACCACATCACCGACAAAAAGTACATCCTTAATCTTTTCTCTGTTTATATCATCAAAAACAGCCCTCAATGCCTCAAGGTTGGAATGCACGTCAGAGATTACAGCATATCTATAGGAGCCTCCCATACCGAAATTTTACTATAAATTACGATTATTGTAAATAGTGAAGCTCCCCGACCAGAGGTCGGGGCATTCTGGCAGTTTTCGTAAATAGTGAAGGTAGCATCTATAGAAAGAGCAACTTTTTGCTCAAAAATTTTCATAAAACTCATATTTCAACAACAAACTCAGTGTACCCTCTTCTTTATATCCTTTGTAATACGATCGAGGAGGCCATTTATAAAAGAGGCTGCTTCCTTTGATGAGTATTTTTTTGCAATCTCAATTGCCTCATTGATGGTTACAGCAGCAGGTATGTCGTCTCTATAAAGGAGTTCATAAGTGGCAGCCCTTAGTATGTTCCTGTCAACAACTGCCATTCTTTTCAACTCCCAGTGCTCGGTAACAGAGGATATTACCTTATCTATCTGCTTCATGTTTTTGATGGTCCCGTTAACCAGATCCTCTGCAAAAGACCTTACAGAATCATTTACATTATACCGTTGCCAGAACAGATCAAGGCTCTCTCTATCGGGTTTCTCTCTTGTAAGATCATATTGATAAAGAATCTGAAGGGCATATTCCCTCGCTTTTCTTCTGCTCATAAATTATAATTTCTTTAAAAGATTGGCCATCTCCATGGCTGACACCGCTGCATCCCAGCCCTTGTTACCAGCCTTGGACCCGGCCCTTTCTATGGCCTGCTCTATTGTGTCGGATGTAATTATACCAAAAGCAATAGGCGTTCCTGTTTCCATTGAAGCAAGGGCTATACCTTTGGCAGCCTCTGATGCAACATAATCAAAGTGTGGTGTGGCTCCTCTAATAATTGTACCAAGTGCTATAACTGCATCATAGACTCCCTTCTGTGCCACTGCCTTTGCCACCATGGGGATCTCAAATGCACCTGGAACCCTGACGATATCTATATCCTTATCTGCTGTGCCATGCCGTTTCAGTGCATCAAGGGCACCATCTATCAGTTTGGTTGTTATAAAATCATTGAACCTGCTTGCAATGACACAGAATTTTAACCCCTTACCACTGACATCGCCTTCGTAAATCTTCATGATAACCTCCTTTTATACCTTTTCAAGCATGTGTCCCAGCTTCTTTTTCTTTGTCTTCAAATAACTAACATTACACTCCGTTGGTTTAACCTCTATCGGCACCCTCTCTACAACCTTCAAACCATACCCTTCAAGCCCCACAATCTTTCGGGGGTTATTTGTCATCAGCCTGAGATTCCTTACCCCTATATCAACAAGGATCTGGGCCCCTATACCATAATCTCTCAGGTCAGGCTTAAATCCCAGCTTTATATTCGCCTCCACTGTGTCAAGCCCTTGATCCTGCAGTGCATAGGCCTTCAGCTTGTTGGCAAGACCTATGCCCCTGCCCTCCTGTCTCATATAGAGAACAACACCTCTTCCTTCTCTGTCAATCATCTCCATGGCCTTATGCAATTGATTACCACAGTCGCATCTCAAAGATCCAAACACATCACCTGTAAGGCATTCTGAATGAACCCTTACCAGTACAGGGTCATCAGTGGGAAAATCACCTTTTATAAGGGCAAGATGAAGATTGTTATCAACCATGTTTTCATAGGCTATGGCTGTAAATTCACCTCCATAGGCTGTGGGAAGTTTCACCTCTGCTATCCTCTTCACAAGTATTTCCTTTCGCATTCGGTATTCAATCAGATCCTTGATGGTGACTATCTTCAGGTTATGTTTCTTGGCAAACTCCATCAACTGTGGAACCCTTGCCATGGTACCGTCATCATTCATGATCTCGCATATCACACCTGCAGGATAGAGTCCTGCAAGACGGGCAAGATCAACAGAGCCCTCTGTCTGCCCTGCTCTCTGCAAAACACCTCCAGGTCGTGCTCTCAGGGGGAATATGTGACCGGGCCTTGCAAGGTCTTCCGGTCTTGTCTCAGGGGCTATTGCTGTTTTTATGGTAGTAGCCCTGTCATGGGCCGATATGCCCGTGGTAACACCTTTTCTTGCCTCTATGGAAACAGTAAAGGCAGTGCCATAGGGCGATGTGTTTTCATTTGTCATCATGGGCAGTTGTAACTCCTCCACCCGCTCCGGAGTGAGGCTGAGACATATCAGCCCCCTTCCATACTTGGCCATGAAGTTTATGGCCTCGGGGGTCACCTTTTCAGCTGCAATACAGAGGTCTCCTTCGTTCTCTCTGTCCTCATCATCCACAAGGATCACCATTTTACCGTTACGGATATCCTCAATAGCCTCTTCAATGGAATTAAATTTATATTTGCTTCTCATACTGAAATCCTCCTGTAATTTCTATAAGAATCCGGCTTCCTCTAATTTTTTCATCAATGTCTCATCTTTTGACGATTTGTCCCTGCCTGAGATAAATCTGTACACATATTTACCTATTATATCAGTTTCAAGATTAACTTTTTCATTAATCCTTTTTTTACCAATTGTGGTTACTGCCTCGGTGTGAGGAATTATCACAACCTTGAAGGTGTTGCCCTCTACAGAATTCACTGTCAGGCTTATTCCATCAACAGCAATAGAGCCCTTCTCAACAACATACCTCATAATCTCCTCGGGGGCCTCAATCTCCATCTCCTTTGCATCACCAAGAGGTCTTATATTCTTTATCCTGCCAGTGGCATCAATATGGCCTGTTACCAGATGCCCTCCCAGCCTGTCCATGGGCCTGAGGGCAGGTTCAAGATTTACCAGGTCACCCTCCTTCAATTGGCCAAGGTTTGTTCTGCTCATGGTCTCATGGGAAATGTCAAAGCTCATGGTATTGCCATCTATCTCTGTCACCGTAAGACAGACTCCGTTAATGGATATACTGTCTCCAATGGATGCATCAGAGGCTATCTCCTGGCTGTCCACCCTTAGTCTTGAAACTCCCCCTTCTGTTTTGATGGATAAGACCATTCCCATAGCCCTGACAATCCCTGTAAACATCTTCTCACTCCTCCACATCAAGATCAAAATTAAGTACCACTGTATAGTACCCCAGCAAATTCACCTTCTCCTGCCACGACGTGGATACCTCCACACTGTTTTCTCTTACTGATACGTATATATCTGATAGCTCTATGGGTATCTTTAATGATTCAGCCTTCTCGTATATCAGCCTTTTATAACGCTGTGCAGAACGAAGCTCAAGACGTGCAATATTCCTTGCCTCTGATTTAAGGGCATAATAACGATAATAGGGGATTGAAAACTTGTAACCCAGATATACAGAGACAATAAGAAGTAAAATACATATATAGGGTTTTATGCCTCCTCTGGGGTTTCTCATGGCTAATGAATCAATTTGCCAATCCTGTTAATACGTGGCAGATGCCTCTTGCTATCCCATGACCAGTATATAATAAATGCCTTACCTTTTACATCCTTTATATCAACAAATCCCCAGTATCTGCTGTCATAGCTCTGGTCTCTGTTGTCACCCATAACAAATAATTTACCCTTTGGCACATACACAGGCCCAAAATTGTCCCTCACATCCATACTTATTGGTCTTATATCATTATCAACATGCTGCACATAGGGCTCGTCTATTGCCTTGCCATTGACATAAACAACCTTGTTACGCTCCTCCACCACATCTCCTCCAACAGCAATAACCCTTTTTATGAAGTCTCTCGAAGGGTCTTTGGGATATTTGAAAACTATCACATCACCACGCTGGGGGTGTCTGAACACAAGGATTCTTTTGTCAGAAAAGGGAATCTTTGTGCCATAAATAAATTTTGTCACCAGGATATGGTCTCCCACAAGTAGTGTGGGAATCATTGAACCTGAAGGAATCTTGAATGCCTGCACCACATAGGCCCTGATTATCAGTGCCAATATGAGTGCAGTTATTATTGCCTCGGCATATTCCCTGAACTTGCTCTTCTTTGCCATTATTCACCCACCTTCAATACTGACAGAAATGCCTCCTGGGGCACCTCGATTCTTCCAAGCTGTTTCATCTTCTTCTTCCCTTCCTTCTGTTTTTCCAATAGTTTCTTTTTCCTTGTAACATCACCGCCATAACATTTGGCAAGCACATCCTTCCTCAGTGCCTTCACAGTTTCTCTGGCGATTATTTTACTACCAATGGCAGCCTGAATTGCAACCTCAAAAAGCTGTCTCGGAATAACCTTCCTCAATTTCTCGGCCACAGCCCTTGCCCTGTAATAGGCCTTATCTCTATGAACTATCAGACTCAATGCATCAACAGGCTCTCCGTTCAGGAGTATGTCCAGCTTTACAAGATCTGATTCTCTATAACCAATAAATTCATAATCAAGTGATGCATACCCCCTTGAGAGGGATTTCAAGCGATCGTAAAAGTCCCAGAGTATCTCGCTTAAAGGCAGTTCATAGGATAACATAATCCTGTCTTTACTGACATAATTGAACTCCTTCTGCACACCTCTCTTTTCCTGACACAGGGTAAGAATATTACCCACGAATTCCTGTGGAACAAGGATTGTTGCCATTACATAGGGCTCCTCTATCCTGAGCGGCTTTGGAGGCATTTTAGTGGGATTATCTATATAGATTACTTCGCCATCTTCCCTGACAACACGATACACCACTGTGGGAGCAGTGGTAATTATAGATATCCCGAATTCCCTTTCTATACGCTCCTTGATTATCTCCATATGCAAAAGACCAAGGAATCCGCACCTGAAGCCATGGCCCAATGCACCCGAACTCTCAGGCTCAAATGAAAAAGAGGCGTCATTCAACTTGAGCTTTTCAAGACCATCTTTAAGGGTTTCGTACTCAGAGGTATCAACAGGATAAAAGCCGCAAAACACCATTGGCTTAACATCCTTGTATCCAGGGCAGGGTTCTATGGCAGGGTTAGAGGCATCTGTAATTGTGTCACCCACCTTTGTGTCTCTCACATTCTTTATACCAGCAATTATATACCCTACCTCACCTGAAGACAGCTCAGGAACCTTCAGCATCTTTGGTGTAAACACGCCAACCTCTGTAACCTCGAACTCCCTGTCATTTGACATCAGTTTTATGGTCATCCCGGGTCTCACCACGCCATCAAAAACCCTTACAAGTACAACCACACCCCTGTAGTTATCAAACCAGGAATCAAAGATCAATGCCTTCAGGGGTGAATTATCATCACCTTTTGGTGGTGGAATCCTGTTTATTATTGCCTCAAGGATCTCTTCAGTACCCTCACCGTATTTAGCAGAGGCAAGTATTGCCTCTGAACAGTCAATTCCCACTATCTCTTCAATCTGCTCTTTAACCCTCTCAGGGTCTGCCTGAGGCAGGTCTATCTTGTTTATAACAGGTATAAGCTCCAGATCATTCTCTACAGCAAGATAGGCATTGGCAAGGGTCTGAGCCTCAACACCCTGGGTGGCATCCACAACAAGCAATGCACCCTCACAGGAGGCAAGACTTCTGGATACCTCATAGGAGAAGTCAACATGCCCCGGGGTGTCTATAAGATTTAATATATACTCCTTTCCATCTCTGGCCCTGTAGATCAATCTGACCGCATGGGCCTTGATTGTGATTCCCCGCTCTCTTTCAAGGTCCATGGTGTCAAGAACCTGTTCCTTCATCTCTCTCTCGGAAAGGGTTCCTGTGTATTCAAGAAGGCGGTCAGCCAGGGTGGATTTCCCATGATCGATATGGGCTATTATGGAAAAGTTTCTAATATTTTTCATTTTGCTTCACTACTGTAAAGAACAAGGGATGCTGCTCCAACAACGCCCGCATTGTCAGCAAGCTGAGCAGGTAGTATTTCAACATTCTCTATTAGTTCGGGGAATGCCCTTTTGTTGGCCTCTCTTATTGCTTCCCTGACAAGTATGTCCCAGGCACCTGTAAGCCCCCCGCCAATAATCACTGCCTGGGGACTGAAGATATTAACAAGAGAGGCTATACCAATGCCAAGATATTTGCCTGCATTTTTCAGTGTTTCCCTGGCAAGTGTGTCACCTTCAAGGGCATAATTATAGACATCCTCAGGGGTTATTTTATATATGTTTCCTTCGCAACAGTCTTTCAGCAGACTGTCAGCACCCTTTTCTAATTGATCAATAACGTCCGATACAATTGCCCTTCCCGAGGCGTATGCCTCAAGACAACCGCTATTGGGACAGAGACATTTTTTGCCATTTGCCTCCACGGTTATGTGTCCAAGCTCTGAGGCAGTCTTTAAAAGAGCCCCATTTATTACTACACCACCACCAATCCCGGTGCCAAGGGTTAACATGACAAAATCCTCAAACCTTCTGCCTGCACCGACAAACCTCTCACCCAATGTGGCAGCATTGGCATCATTATCAATACGAATGGGAAGATTGTATTTATCACTCAGAATGCTTTTAAGGTCAATACCTTCGGCCTGGGAGAGATTTGGAGACCTCTTAACCACACCTGATGTGCTGTCAACCACACCGGCAATTCCTATTCCAATACCCACTGTATCCTCTGTAATCAGCTCATCTATTGACTCAATTATATCTTTAACAATATCCTGAGAGGTCTCTCTCCTGGTCCTTTTCAGGACCTCTCCCCTGTATGTGACCTGTGCCACTCTGAGATTTGTGCCACCTATATCAAGACCAATAGCTATTCCATCCATGCTCATTTTTACTCCCGACAAAGGGGTTTAATCAGATAGTGAAGGGTTTATAATTTTTTATTTTAACATATCAGGGCTGGAATTGTGGGAAGACGGAGGATAACCGTAAACTTCTGACAGGAAACAGAGCTTTTTAAAACAACAGGCAATGGGTATAGTCTTTGAACGGTTTTTGAAAATCAAATAAAGGTTCACCAGGAGGGTGAAGCAGATTTTCACCTCGGAGGCGGACAGGGATGTCCGCCGAGAAAGAATGAGGTGAAAAGGCTATACCCATTGCCTGACCAAAATTGGGAGGATAATGCTATTATTATATATGCCCTACTTTGTGGTTCATGAGCATCACTCTAAGAAGCTCCATTATGACTTCAGGCTTGAGATGGATGGGGTGCTGAAATCCTGGGCAGTACCAAAAGGTCCCTCCATGTCACCAAAAGACAAAAGGCTTGCCATAATGGTAGATGACCATCCCCTTGAATACGGAAACTTTGAAGGCATCATACCTGAAGGCCACTATGGCGCAGGACCGGTTGTGATATGGGACAGTGGTGAGTATGAACTCCTCACTGGCAGCCTTGCTGAAGGAAAGATCGAATTTTTTCTGCACGGGAGCAAACTCAAAGGGGCATTCGTACTCATGAGGCTCAGGGGAAAGGATAAGGAATTTCTCCTTATCAAAAAGAAAGACAAATACGCCCTCTCTCAATACAGTATTGAAAAGGCCCTTACAGAGGAGAAACTGAGGCAGCTCAAGGAGAAAATCCCTCCCTGTGAAACAGACTAAACAGAACTCGTATACACCGGCAGGAGTTCCCTCAAAAAAGATAAATATCACAACAGAACTTTTACAGTTTTTAAACAAGGGGCTCCATGAAAAAATCGCAGATTTTTCATGGCCCAGAGGTGATTTGAGAAAAAGGTTTTTTATTTTTTCAAGTCGGACTATGTCTTTCTTTAACATCAGTACTGTCCAAAAAGACT
>JAADHP010000066.1 GCA_013151785.1 Nitrospirota bacterium
TGTACCCTCCTGTTTCTTTTCATATATGGAGCCAAGCTGCTGGAACGGTTTGAAAAGCCTGGGAATATCCTCTGGTCTTATTCCCACACCTGTGTCCTCTACTGAGATCTCTACATACTCAACATTCTCTGGATGGGGGATGGAGGATTCTTCCAGAAGTTTCCTTGCCCTTACAGTAATACTTCCACCATCAGGTGTGAACTTGACTGCGTTGCTGAGAAGATTTACGAGTACCTGTTTCAGTCTCTTCCTGTCCCCTTCAACCGTGGGTACATCTGCAATTTCAATTGTCAGCTTTATCCTGTGTTTGAGGGCCTTCTCTTTTATAAAAAGCAGGCTTTCCTCAATCAATGATCTTACATTAATACGAGAATATTCAAGCTCCATCATGCCCAGTTCCACCTTGCTGAGATCAAGGATATCATTGATCAGTGAGAGCAGGTGGGTACCGCTTTCCAGGATATCCTGTACATAGTCCTTCTGTCTCTCTGTGAGTGTTCCTCCAATCTCCCTCAGCAGCATCTCGGAAAAGCCAATAATCGCATTAAGTGGGGTTCTCAGTTCATGTGACATGTTTGCAAGGAAGTTGCTTTTTGCCCTGTTTGCAGCCTCTGCCATCATTCTTGCAGCTTCAGCCTCCTGCCTTCTCATCTCAAGCTCTATGTTGAGTTGCTGGAGTTCCTGGTTTGTCATCTCCAATTCTTTTGTCCGCTCCCTGACCTTCCTGTCAAGGTCATCCACAAGCCGCACATTCTCAATAACCGTGGCTGTCTGATTTGCAAAGGCCTGCACGACCTTTACCCTCTCCTCATTGAAATAGCCCTTCTCTCCGCTGTAAAGATTCAGAACACCAACAACCTCTCCCCTTGCACAGATCAGGGGGATGGCCATGGATGAGTGATATCCCCGTCTGAGTGCCTTTTCTCTCCATGGTTCGTAGGATGGATCATTTTCTATATCATTTACCACCACAGGTCTTCTTTCCTTTATGGCCCTTCCTGAAGGCCCCTGCCCGAGGTCAGAGTTATCCCAGTGGATTATGGCACCCTTCAGATACCCATCCTCATGACCACAGAAGAAGGCTGGTTTTATTTGGTAGCTATCTGTTTCTATCAGTCCTACCCAGGCCATCTTCAGGTTGAAGACCTCATAGGCCAGTAGACAGACCCTCTTATAGATATTTTCCCTTCTGTCAAGATTTATCAGCTTGTTTGATGCGGTATTCAGTGCCATTAATTCATCATTCAATTCTCTTATCTTCTGTTCATATTGCATCCTCTTCATTATTTCATAGGCAGAGGATATGATCTCAGCCAGGGAGATGGCAAAGCTCTCATCCTCCACAGACCACTGGCGGGTTCCACCCACATGCTCGTGGCATATTACCCCTATTGCTCTGCCTCCATACCGTATCTGTGCATCCAGCATGGCGCCTATATTGGATGGCCTGAGATAGGATTGGGAAAACTCTGCTGTTCTTGTATCATCCATTGCATTGTCAGCCTTGATAACAGGTGTATTCATTAATGCATTAAAATACTCTGGAAAATCCTTTACAAAGAGTACATGTCCTGCCGAGTATCTTTTGTGGGACCTTTCATACAGGGTTTCACATACAAGCCTCTCCTGGCGCTCATCAAAGAACCAGACTCCTGCACGTTCCACATCAAGCACTGATGAGGCAGCCCATGTGGCTATTTTGAGGAATTCACCAAGATTCCCTTCCCTGAGAGATCTGCTCCTTGATAACTCGAAGAGCGTCTCCATCTGTTTACGTATCCTTTGCTCCTTTTTGTTCTGGAGGAGTTCAGCTGTTTTTCTCTCTGTAATGTCATATAGATAGAATCTTATACGTTCTCTGTAGGGATGAATAAACATGCCAAAATAGAGTTCCTTTATCCTTCGTTCGATGTATGTTGTGCCATCATCCGAGGTTATGGCCCTTTTGATCTTTTTCAGTGTCCTTTCAGGGAGTATTTCATCAATAGTCCACCCTTTTTCCTGCAGTAAGGTGCGTGCTGCAAGATTCATATATGTCACTTTTCCGTTCAGATCAATTTCGATTATTGGTGATGGTGAGTGTTCGGGAAATGAGGAAAGGTCCTCTATATGCCTGTAGTTGAGCAGATTCTGCAGGGCAGTTGCAATGATTTCTCCAATCAGATTATAGATCCTGAGATCCTGTTTCTTTAAAGGGGCCGAGGCAGGACTGTAAAGGCAGATAACACCGATGACATTGTCCCTCACCATGAGGGGAATGTTAATATGCTCAAGTTTGGTTGAATTTATGAGACCCCTTTCCTGCCTTTTTGTGCAGATGAGGGAAGTAATGATCCTTTTTTCTGCAGCAGCAGCACCACATAGACACTCTCCATAGGGAATATAGCTGCAGATTTCTCGCTCTTCTTTCGAGAAGTTTTTGCTTACCACAAGCCTTAACACATTCTCGGAAGGCTCACTGAGAAGAACTGCGCCTTTCTTCCTGAGAGATAGTTGACCTAAATCAAGTAATTCCTCAAGAACCTTGTCAAGCATCTGCTCTAAATCTATTGAGGAGTTCGCTGCCACAGTAACCCTGCTGATAACCTCAAGCTCCTCCTTTCGTTCTGCCAGCTCCCTGTACTGACGGGCATTGTTTATGACAAGAGCCACAGTGGATGCATAGGTAAGGGCAAGATTTTCATCCTCCTCTGTAAAGGTGCTTCCCTCTATTTTGTCTGCAAAATACAGTGTCCCTATGATCTCATTATGAAGCATGATGGGAACGCCAAGAAAGCTTTTCATTGCTGGATGTCCTTCAGGGACACCAGATGATGCAGGATGCCCCTGTATGTTATCAATCCGAACAGGTCTGCTTTCTTTGATGAGGTATCCCAGAAGTCCCTTCCCTTCAGGAAGTCCATGCTTATTCAGGAGTTTATTATAAGTCTCCTCATCTATTCCTGCAGGGATGAACTCCTCATAGCCACCTTCCATGTTGAGAATTCCAAGTGCAGCATATCTGCTTTCAAGGAGTTTTCTGCCTTCTTCAACCACCTCTCTTAGAATTCTCTTGTAATCAATATGTGATATCAGTGTCTTTGTTGCGTTATGGATACCTTCAAGATTCCTGATAAGCCTTTTTCGTTCTGTAAGGGTCTCCTTGATCTTACGGGTCATCTTGTTGAATTCCCTGCCCAGTGCTTCAAGTTCATCGCCTGTCTTAATGTCCACTTCTACATCGAACTCACTCATATGAATCCTGTTAGTTGCATCAGAGAGCTTTTTTATAGGTCTCAGTATGGTAACTCTTGTTATGAAGAGGATGATCAGGGCACCAGCCATTACAACCCCTAACATATAGAGATTTCCTCTTGTTGATAATTTCAGTTCCTCCTCTACATCATTACTCAGGAACCTTACAAAATCATCGATCTCATAGACAAAACCGTGGAGGGCATCTTCAAAGGGTTTCAACATTAACCTTATTTCGCCTTTATCAGCATCTGGAGGCAGGGAGATAGCCTTCACAACCACGGGTTTCATCTTTTTATTCCATCTCTTTTCAATCCTGTCAAGTATCTTTATAGCTCTGTTGTAACCAAGTGGTTTTATACCCAGGGAAGGGGTTCCATTTCTGAGATGTTGAAGTGTCCTGTCAAACATCTCCATTTCATACCTTAACTCTTCTGCTATCTCTTTTTTCTTGTTCTCAGAAGAATTTGTCCCTTCCTCTTTGAAGAGATGATCAAGGAGCCAGCCCATTTCAAAGGCCCTGAAACGTAGCTGTCCTGCCAGGTTTATTCTTATGGACTCTCCCTTGAGATGATGTGTGGTTCTATACTGAAGCAGAACATAGAGGGAGATAATAGAGAAGATGATAATAACAGTGGCAAGGATTTTGGCTGATAGGGACCTGAAAGGATGCATATCATTATTATTGCAGAAGGAGGTCAAAAAAGCAATATTCAGGCCGACAGGAGCTCCCCCCGAATGTATCATAAACCCAGATCCAGCGATAAAGTTATAGCAGTGGTATGGTAGAGTCTTACACATTCCAGATACCCCAAAAAATCTTGCGATTTTTCGGGGGCCCCCTTATTCTCAGCGGACATCCAAGGCCTCTGCCCCAAAAAGTCTACGACTTTTCGGGGACCCTGCTTCCGAGGGAATTTTGCGATTTGCCAGAGCTTTGAGGGGCAAAGCCCCTCAAACTCCCAGGAGTATAACCTATTTTTTTCTTTATCCTCGGGGTCTCAGGGGCAGAAGCCCCTGAAGACCAATCTTGTGCAAAATTCAAAACCCTTCAGACTCAACCATACCACTGCTTTCAGCATTTATTCCTTATCCTTACAGCTGGATCTGGGATCTATTTTAGATGGGGCAACAGGTGGTTCATCAGGACATTGATGCAATAGGATTTAATTATAACCAGACAGAGCCTTTTCAACTCTAAGGTGATTCATGAGGTTGCTGGTGTATGTCACTGTCGGTATTGCTACATGGCCTTCTTCACCACCTGTTGCCCTTTTTTACTGTTCACTGCTCACTGACCTGAGCCCATTCACCCATTTACTCATCCACCCATTTATTGTTCACTGCTTACTGTAAAAACTGGTGTGATGCTTATTTTCTTCGGCACCCTGCCTTTCGTCTTTGTTATAGAATCTTTTTTGGATGGTAATAAAAAAACCGTTTTGCCATTTGACTTATTATCTGTTGTTTTATAATGCTCTGTTTCCTATTTGATAATTTACGGAGGAACAGGGGACAGCAGAGGAGAAAAAATAGGACAAAATTTATTATTATAATAATTATGAAAATACTCGTTATTGAGGATGAAGATAAGATATCCGAGATTGTAAAGGCCTATCTCCAGAGAGAGGGCTATGCTGTGGTGCTTGCCAGGGATGGAGAAACAGCCCTTGATGTCTTAAAAGACGGGTTTGATCTGATAATACTTGACCTCATGCTGCCCGACATGGCTGGTGAGGAGATATGTGAGATGATTAGGAGGGATTCTGATATACCCATAATCATGCTTACAGCAAAAAGCGATGAGGAGGACAGGGTCAGGGGCCTGGGCATAGGTGCTGATGACTATGTCGTGAAACCCTTCAGTCCAAGAGAACTGGTGGCAAGGGTAAAGGCCCTGATGAGGAGAACAAAAGGTACAAAGAAGACCTATAGCTTCAATAATGCGGATCTTGTAATAGATACAGAAAGGCATGAGGTTATGAAGGCAGGCAGGGTTATTACCCTTACACCAACGGAATTCAAGATACTCAATACCATTGCAGAAAGACCAGGGCAGGTCTTCACCCGTCTTCAACTGGTAAATACCATCCTGGGGTACGACTTTGAGGGCTACGACAGAACCATTGATGCCCATATAAAGAACATCAGACACAAGATCGAGGATGACCCCAGAAGACCTGAGTATATCAAGACCGTCTATGGAGTTGGTTACAAGTTCATAGGTCAGCTTGATGAGGACTAAGCTTTTTATATCCTTTATATTGATTATCTTTATCGCCCTCCTTTCAAATATTGTATTTGAAGACCTTATAATCAAGGACTTTGACGATTACGTAAAAAGCATGGAGGAGGACAGGATATACTGGCTCCTTGCCTCTGTAGAGGGCAGTTACAGGGATGGTAAGTGGGACAGCATATTTCTCAGGGAATCTCTCCACTGGGCCATGATGCTCGGTTTTGAGGCATATATAGAGGACAGAGGAGGGAAAAAGATAATATCAACCCAGGATGTGCTGAAGGACCTGAACCAGAGCATGCTGAAAAGGATGTCTTCACTCTTTGACCTCCCCACTGGTGTGGGAGAGTTTTCATGGTATCCCCTCTATG
The DNA here is from genome assembly GCA_013151785.1 of Nitrospirota bacterium. Taxonomy (GTDB): domain Bacteria; phylum Nitrospirota; class Thermodesulfovibrionia; order Thermodesulfovibrionales; family JdFR-85; genus JAADHP01. The sequence goes on from JAADHP010000066.1 coordinate 5,845, forward strand.
TTGAAGGCTCTGAGATAGGGAGATTATATGTGAGACCCCTTAAAAGACTGGGGTTTTTGCCCCAGAAGGAGGATATATTCAGAAGGAGGGGAAAGGAGTTTTTGCTTATATCCTTCCTGATTGCTGGTGGAGGCGCGCTCTTCGTGGCAGTACTTTTCACCCTTTTCCTGTCCAATCCCATAAGGCATCTTACAGTGGCAGCAGAACGTGTAGCCTCAGGGGATTTTTCAGTAAAACCGGTAGTGCCTCATCAGTTGAACAGGCTTTACAGATTTTTTAAATGCGATGATGAGATTGACCGACTCACCCATTCCTTTAACTACATGGTTGATGCCCTCAGGAAAGAGGATGCCCTGAGAAGACATCTTACATCAAATATTGTCCATGAGTTGAGAACACCTCTTAGCATAATGAAAGGCAATCTTGAGGCTGTGGAGGACGGAATTATCAAAGACCCCAGGGTTGTATTAAAGACACTACAGGTGGAGATAGAGCGTTTAATAGAACTTGTGGAAGGCATTGATGACATAACAAGGGCAGAAGCAAGCTTTTTTAAAAGAGGTCGTCCCGAGAGAATCAATCTCAGGGATTTTATAGAGTCTGTATCATCTGCATTCCATGGCCTGTTCAGTGAAAGGGGGCTTTTCTTGGAACTGCAGGGAGACAGTGACGCTACTGTTACTACATATCCTGATAAGCTTCAGATAATCCTGAAGAATCTTCTTTCCAATGCACTGAAGTTTACTGACAGCGGTGGAATAACCATCAGTTGGGGGAAAGACAGGAAGGGACTGTTTACCATCACTGTAGAGGATACGGGAAGGGGGATGGAAGCAGAAGAGGTTGAGAAGATCTTTGACAGGTTTTATAAAGCTTCCCATTCAAAAGGGCGTGGACTTGGCCTTGCCATTGTGAAGGAGTTGCTTGATACTATTGAAGGCGAAGCCGAAGTGGAAAGCAACCCTGGCCAGGGTTCGGTCTTCAGGATTACTATAAGAGAGGCGCGGGAATAAGGGTATTCTGCCTTATCAGAGTTTTTAGCGGTTATTTTATACTGGAGTGTGGAGCCGAATTTCTGAGCACTATTGTCAGATATTCTGAACACTCTAAGCATTGTAAACTTTAACCGGACAGTAGTGAACTCTGAGGACAGATGTTTATCCAGAATAAAAGAAGATGGCGTTTTGCTGTTGACCGTGGAGGCACCTTTACAGATGTGATCGGTGTGGACCCCAACGGCAGATTCCATACCCTGAAACTCCTTTCCCGATCTCCACTGTACAGGGACCCTGCTATTGAAGGGATCAGAAGGGTTCTCAAGATAAAAGAGCATACCCCACTTTCATCAGACATGATTGAGTCCATCCGGCTTGGTACCACAGTGGCCACCAATGCCCTTCTTGAAAGAAAGGGTGGCAGAGTGCTTTTGATCACCACAAAGGGTTTCAGGGATATGCTTGAGATCGGTTATCAGAGCCGTGATGATATATTCGACCTCTGTATAAAAAAGC
>JAADHP010000103.1 GCA_013151785.1 Nitrospirota bacterium
GAAAGAGTATCGCGCCTATGAGGATTGCCTGCATGACCCATAACCAGGCATAGAATCCACCCATCAACTGGATGCCCATCTGCTCATTGAATGAATAGATCTCCACACCAAGTAGATATCCTATTCCAGGAAGGATAAGGGAAAAGCCGATGGAGATCATTGCTGATGTATATCCCATCCAGTCATAGTAGGCCCGCTCATCCTCTGTAGTGGCAGTGATAAACCTGAAGGCAGCATAGGCTGCTGCAATACCAGCACCAAAGACCACATTGGCAACAAGACGGTGAAGTGACAGTGGTAGCCACATATGTGTGTCTATAGCATGCCATCGGCTTATGAGCTTTCCTGTCTCACTTACACCAGCAGGAGTTGTCATGTAGCCAACCCAGGAGCTGGTGATCAACAGCAGGGTTGCCCCCATTAGATTCAACAATATCCCTATTGATACATGCAGTCCCTTTTTATCCTTCATTCTATGCCATGAATAGAAGTAATAGTAGCAGACGACTACCTCAGCATACATGAACAGGATATAGGCCCACCAGGTTGGACCCAGGATTCTGAACATGTGTTGAATGAATTTCGGATAGAGCAGAGGCAGGCTTACCATCAGTATGCCACCCATAATAGCGGTTATGGTGTATGCGAATGTAAAGAGTTTTGTGAAGTCATAGGCTATCCTGTCGAGCCTTTCGTCTGCCCTTCTCCATCCAAGGAATTCCATGGTCACCGCAAATATGGGAACCCCCAGGACAAAGGCAGCAAAGTTCAGATGAAGTTGTGCAACTATCCAGACCCAGACCCTGCTGCCAATAAGGGGAAAGAACCTGTATCCATCCTTCGTGGGTCCGGGTACTATCTTTTCGAGCAAAAAGAGCAGTACAAATCCACAACCCAGTATCAAACTGAGCTTCAATATCCCTTTTATCACACCTTTTTTGATATCCTTTCCAGCCAAGATAGACCTCCCGTTGTCTTTTAAGCAGGGAGTTTCCCCTGCTCACTTACAGTCCAAGCCCCGCCAGGAAGGCAGGTTTTCTGGTCTTTGTGAATGTTACCTGTACTTCTGTTGTGCCTCCTGCCTTGACCTCTATCTCCTTGACCACATCCTGGAACCCCTCATGCCAGAACCTTACCTTGTATTTACCCGGTGGAAGATCGCGAATCTCAAACCTGCCATTGTCATCGGTGATTGCCACATAGGGATGCCTTGATGCATATACATAGGCACGCATCCAGTTGTGGGCATCACATTTTACATTGATAAGACCCGTAACCCTGACAGGCTTCTTGATTAACTGGTCTTTGAAAGGCAGGGCAAGATTGTAGACTGTTCTTCTCCTGCCTCCCCTGAGTAACTTTCCGAGGGATGTGTTATGGAATATGGGGTCACTGTTCTTTATCTCAAAACTTGACCGTACATAGGCGATACCAACAAGGGGATGGAAGCGACACTTTCTGTTATCAATTAAAAGATCCTTCTTTGGTGGGGCCTTTCCTTCCTTGACATTTTCCACAATCACAAGGGCATTCTTTACGCCAAGATCAGGTGAGAAGACATACATCAGTGCCTGTTGACTCGACCCGCATGTCTTCTTCTCCAGTTCTGTCTCTTTCGGGTCTGGCTTGGGCTTTACCCTGATTGGCAGCACGGGGTCAGGAACCTTTCTGCTGGCCTTTACTATCCCTTTGATTGTGCCACCATTGGTTACGTTAATGACCTTATACTTCACCCTTCTTGCCTCTGAGGACAGTGGAAATAGAAGTCCCAGGACAATCAAAATTACCATCAAGCGTTTCATCTTATACCTCCTTTAGATCTTTAAATTTAATTCCGGGCAAAAACAGCCCTTATCTTTGCAGGATTTCTCTTATTGCCTTGTGTAAGTCTGGCTCAAGCATGTAGTGTCCCACCACCTTTCTTACTATCTTTCTGGAGTCCACGAACACCAGTACAGGTACATAATTGATCCTGTAGGTTTTCAGGACATCGTACCTGTTACCTGCAAACATAGGAAAGGTAAACCCCAGTTCTTCTTTATATGCCTTAACCAGCCTGCTATCCCTTGCCATCACATTAATGCCTATAATTCTGAGGTTTTTTCTGCCAAATTTGGCCTCTGCCCTTTTAAGCAGTGCTATAATCTGGGTGCAGTAGTGACAGGAATTCTCGGTAAAGTAGATAATGGTTGGTCTGTCTATTAACACACCGAAATCTACCTCCCTGTTATTCTCATCAGGCAGCCTGAAGGTTGGCACAGTCTTGCCCACCAGTGGTGATTCAGAAGCAATAGCTGCTGTTGCGATGAATACCATTAAAAGCAGACAGGCCAGTCTGTACACTTTCCTATGCCTCCATATCGAGTAGTTTGTATCTGATTGTGTTCTTGTAATTGTGTCCATAGATTGCAGGCAGTCCACCTGCCTCTATATATGTATAGGCAAAGGTATTGATAATACCCTGCTGTTTCGGACTTAGCATGATCCCTCTGCCTGTGGAGACCTTCATCCTGTTTGGTACAAGTCTGCCAAAGTAGTAGTCACGTAGGTCAGGTCTTCTCTTTGCCTCTGAGACATCCACAGGAAACCACCTGCCATTGCCTATGTAAAAACGTACCCAGCTATGGGCATTGATACAGTCGGCCTCGAATTCACCTTCCTTTTTGATCTGGCTGGGATAAGGTAATGCAACCCCCTGCTCCCACCTGACAGGTATCCCCTTGTACATCATCATGCTTCTGAAGAGGGCATGAAATTCATCACACCTGCCCACCTTTTCTTCAAAGAAGAGCGTACTCACACCCCTGCCACACACCTCATGGACATAGGTGCTTCTGTCTATAATTGCATCGTAGAGCAGTCTTCCTATCCTGAGGGGATTCTTCTCCTTTCCAGCCACTCTGTCAACAAAGGCTGTGATATTGCTGTCCCAACGTTCCCACTCAGAGGGCTTCAGATACTGCTGAGGTATTTCATCTGGAATGGTTACTATCCCGGTAGCCTTTCTCCTGAGTGTATAGTGGAGATTCACCCTGTCACCTTCATTGAATCTGTCTGCCCTCAGGTAGATCATCCAGTTCTGGCCTGACTTCTCTGTGCTGTACTTCACAGGTGAATCAATCACCAGTGATGATACCTCCTGCTCCTTATCAGTCTGCGGCAGAGGGATCCATATATCTATACCCTTCTGTTTTGGTGGCCTGAGAATCTCTGTGGTATAGGTTATCTTCAGGGTTACTGACCTGACATCAGAATCTTTTATGCCTGATGCCAGCGATATACCATCGAGCCCTGTAAGGGCATAGCCTGCAAGCAAAAAAGAACCCTTTAAGAAGTCTCTCCTATTGAGCATTACTTTCTCCCTTTTGTTTTACAATGCCATATACCACCAGCATCACAGAAGGATTTTCAGGGTCATTGGTCCTTACATCAAAGGTCTTGCTTATTCTTCCTGACATCCCTGCTGTGTTCACTTTTACAGTGATAACCCCTTCAGCACCTGGAGGTATCTCTGCCGAACTGACAGAGACGGTAGACCTTCTTCAGGAAGGGATTATCTTTTCTATACTGAGCATTTTCTTACCATTGTTTCTGAAGACAAAATCATGGCTAACAATCTCTCCCTCGTTCACACTGCCAAAGTCGTAGGTTGTATCACGGAACTCTATTTTTGGTGATTCAGATATTTCCACCCTGCCCTGAAGGGCAAGGATTATCATCTTTCTTTTGGGATCATTGGTCCAGACCTCAACACTCTTCAGTACCTCTTCGCCTGGCTTCAGGACCGGATCATTACCGGAATTATAGGTCACAGTAATAGTTCCATCAGCACCTGGAGGTATCTCTGCCGAACTGGCAGAGGCAGATGTACAAAGCCTTCAGGCAGGTATGAGTGCCTTGATCTTCAGTACACCACTGCCTTCATTTACAAACCTGAAATCATGACTCACAGCCTTACCTGCTGTGAGTGTGCCAAATCTATATCTCTTTTCTAAAAATCTTATTGAAGGTGTTGCCTCTTCTGATGAAATCACATTGCTTTTCCCTGAAAGATCTATCTCTAACTGTCTTGTATCTGAAGGGCCAAGTTTGATCTTCATCTCTCTGATTCCAAATCCTTCATGCCAGAGTTTGAGCAGATACTCACCTGGAGGGATATCCGTTATTACAAAGCTACCCATGGTGTCTGTTACAGCAGCATAGGGATGGTCAAAGACAAATATGAATCCTCTCATCCATGGGTGGGTGTTGGATGTAACACGTATAAAACCTGTCTTGTCTCTGTAACGATGGAACAGCTTTATTGGTTTTACCACTTCCATACCTTTTTCAGGCATCGCAATGTTATAGATGGTAGCTCCATTGGCAAGGGGTCTGGCAGAGACATTTTTGTGATAACTAAGGCCCAATTTCAGCTGGACAGTATGAAGTATGGGATCATTATTTCTTATCCTGTATCTGCCACCCACAAATCCTACACTCACGAGAGGAGTAATTCTGCAGCCTGAAATTGTTATCTCTACATCTTTCTGGGGGAGCTTCTTTCCTGCTTTTACGCCTTCAAGCCAGATAACCACATTCTTTACTCTCCCATGGTTTATCAGATATTTTCCAGCAGTCTGTGTATCCCCACAAATATCATTGTCTCTATCTATCCTTATGGTCTCATCTGCTGGTCTTGTGCCCTTGTAGACCACTGTTCCCTTCAGGATTGCACCATTGTTTACATCCACCGTTTCGTATGCCATGGCAGGCAATACCACGGCTGTTAAAATGAATAGCATGATCAGCACGGGTATGAGTCTTTTTTTCATCTCAAATCCTCCAATCCTTGAATTATTATTCATAGTATCTCCTCTTAAAAAGGAGGTAACCTCCACCAAGGGGGATTACTGTCCACAACAGGGCTATCAATAACAGTATGGGTGTATTTATATATCCAGAAAACTCTACAGATGCAAGTCCAACTACGATCTTGAACTCTCCTATACTGATGAAGTTCATAAGCCTGTAGACATCCACAGGGTTTAGAAGCAGCAGTGCAGAGAAGAGATTCATACCTATCTCTCCTTTGGTGAGCAGAACCACACCGATAAGACCAAGGTCATAGATGATTGTATAGAAGAGCCACAGGAAGACAGAGAGTGCTATAACCTTTGTCCGTTCGTAGAATGCAATGGATATGAAGAAGGAGATGCTCAGAAATATGATGCTCAGCACAAGGGAGTTGAAAACAAATCTGGCAAAGACCCACAGAGTTTCAATACCGGACTTCAGTGCAAGCATGCCACCAGCAAGGCCCAGGCCTGCTACAAGGGCAATTGTGAGAGCTATGAGTAGACCCAGAAACTTTCCTGTAATGAACTCCAGGGCTGATACAGGAGAGGCAAGGAATATCTCCAGTGTTCCCCTTTCCCTTTCCTCTGCAATTATTCCACCCCCCAGGGTAAGTGACATAAGGGGTATAAAGAAGGTAACAAGGCTTGTCAGACTGGCCACCGTAGTATCAATGCGCCTGAAACCTGTCAGCCCCGCAGGTGCAGCACCCAAGTAGGCTATGCTCAGCGTGAATAGCATGAAGGTGAGCCCCACGATGATCACCCATCTATTCCTCAGCTTATCTATCAGTTCCTTCCAGGCTATTGCCCTTGATGCCTCAGTGAAGACCAAAGAACACCTCCTCAAGACCAGGTTCGGTTATCGAGATGTCTTCAAAACGGTTCTTCTTTTCCATGAGTGAACTCAGTATCTTCATCTTGTTCTCTGGTGGTACATTGGCGATGAGATAACCATTCCTGTAGGTAAGTCCAGTGGCTCCTTCAAGGCTCAGCAACCGCTCAATCAGCGGGTCCTTACCCTTCAGGGTTATGAAGACCTTAAGAGGCAGCCTCAGTTTTCTGTAAAGACTCCGCAGACTTCCTATTGCCTTCAGGTTACCATCCTTCATTATTGCTACACGGTCAGCCCTGCCCTCTACCTCGGCAAGTATATGTGAGGAGAGTACAACAGTCAGAGGTCTCTCCTGTCTTATCTCGCTCAGGATACTGTAGAACTCTGCTATTCCCATGGGATCAAGGCCTGATGTGGGTTCATCCATTACAACGATGTCAGGTGAAGCAAGAAGGGCCTGGATAAGATTAATTCTCTGTCTCATTCCCTTTGAGTAGCTTCCCACCTTCCTTTCAAGCACCTTGCGGGGTAATATCCTTTCAACTGTCTTATCCACTGTGGATCGCTTTACCCGTGCAAAAAGCCTGAGTGTTTCCATGCCTGTAAGGTTGTCATAGAAGGAGACCCGTTCAGGCATATAACCAATCCGTCTTCTCAATTCTCTCCAGCTGACTTCATTCAGGGGTTCTCCATTGAAAAGAACCCTGCCCGCTGTGGGCTTTACAATACCAAGCATAATCCGCATGAGTGTGGACTTACCAGAACCATTGGGTCCCACAATGGCAAGAAACTCACCCTGTCTCACTGTGAAGGTGACCCCTTCTATGGCTTTGATTTCCTTGTAATACTTTGTAATACCTTCAAGGGTAAGCATCAGTATACCCCTCCTGGAAGATGTGGAAGTTTTTTGATTTCACCATAGTATCTTTCCGGCCTGTGAGGATATTTCCTGGACAACAGCTTCCAGTCAGGATGAAGTACCCTCATGAATGGTTTTCTATCAACTATCTTGGGGACATCAATCAGGGGAAACTGTTTTTCCATCAGCCAGAGCATCTGAAGTGAGGGGCTTGTATAAAGCACCTTCAGTATGGGGTAGCGCCAGAGTATATAGTCCAGTCCACCACTGTATTGGATTCATAGGGAACATCACCAATGCCGTCGCCTGTCATGTCCCAGCCCAGGTAATCGCTCCAGTAGTTACCATCCCAATACTGGTCACGACTGGATACATACTTAACCTGTATCTCATTATGAATTATGGTGTTGCCTGTAACAATATTGTCCTCAGAGCCTCCCCAGTTATGGATACCTACCTGATTGTTCATAACCAGATTGGATGAAACCCTGTTCAGCACGGAGTTGTAGAGGAATATTCCCTTTGTATTACCAATAATGATATTGTTTGAGATGTTGGTTCTCACAGCCTGAAGGAGAAGCAGTCCATGGGTCTGGTTTCCGGCTGCCAGATTTCCCTTCACTTCAGAATGCTTTGTATACATTATTGCAAGTCCTACAAGATTGGCTATGGCACGGTTACCATTGAATTTACCCCTGTCCACCCACATGCTGTGTATGGAGTATCGGGAGTGTCTGATTTCGTTGTCTATCACCTCTGCATCATGGCAGACCTCCATATAGATACCGTCACGACAGTAATTGAGACTGTTTCCTATCACATGAGCCCTTTCGGTTCCTGTAAGATTGATACAATTACCCCTTAGTTCTCTATCCAGACTTTTAATACCCGTGATTGTATTGCCCTCAATCAGGATATCTCTGCCCTCTACATTCCATATTCCAAAAATCACTCCATCCATCCTGTTATTGCTGACAACCACAGATTTTGTTCCCTTATGGATATAAATTGCTGTATCAGTTCGTGATAGATTTGAATCCTTGTAGCTGAATTCGAATCCCTGGATTACAACATCTGAGGCTTTCACCTCAATGATATTGCCAGTTCTGGCAATAATTCTGGGATAATCCACCCCGACCAGTTTTAGAGGTTTGTCAATTGTGAATCTCTCCTGATAAACACCTGGCATTACTTTAATAGTATCCCCTGTAGAGGCCTGCTTAATCGATTCTGTTATTGTTTTATATTTATATTCACTCCCCACCACAAGGGTTTTTGCCCAGGAAAGGGGAGGAAGGAAAAGCACTATCAGAACAAATACAGTAGTGGCTGTGGTGAGACTGACCTCACCGCTTGCACGGCTTTCTTCTCTTTTCTTTTTCTTCAATGCAGGGCAGAGTTGCTCATCATGGTAGTTCATCTGACAGTCCAGACAGTACAGGCAGTCTGCCCTGTTTATACTGCCGTCGTGTCTGATTACATTATAGGGGCACTGTTTTTCACATATCCTGCAGGTGCCGCATAGTTCATACCGTTTTAGTTTCACAAAGGGTATCACCTGAAGTACAGAGGGCAGGGCAAGTGCACCTCCAAGTGGGCAGAGGTATCTGCAGAATGCCCTGTAAACTACCACTGATGCCCCAGTGAGAAACAGAAAGTAGAGATTAAAATACCACTGTCTGTGCATCTTGAGAACAAATGTCCTGAAGGGCTCCACCTCTGTGAGATATTCGGAGAGCATAAAGCTATAGAAAGAGACTGCCACAATAATGAAAAAGACCACATACTTGAGGTAAAGCAGCTTATTATGTAGTGTCTGAGGTGGTTTCAGATGAAAACCTGGCAGGAGCTTCCGCCTGAGCTTGTTCAAGAGTTCAAGCATGGCTCCATAAGGGCAGAGCCAGCCACAAAAGACTCCTCTGCCCCAGATGAAAATCGTGAGAAAGATGAAGACAAAGGACAGAAATATAAAAGGTTCCATCAGGAACAGGCCCATGGGAAATTTCAGGGCCTTCAACTGGTTCAGTATTATCACAATATTTGTGGTGGTGGGCTGTGCCTTCAGAACACCACCTACATAAAGGAAAGCCACCAGTAAAACAGCATATCTCAGGATGTTGAATAGCTTACGTTTCTTTGTGAGTCTGTCCTTCAGCAGTATAAGCAGTATTATTATGCACAGAAAGGCAGCAAAGGCCACCACGTGTGGTGCCTTCATCTGCCATATCTGTATCCAGAGTGCCCTGTTCATTGCGCCTCCAGGAACCTCTCTGGTAGCCTGTATTCAACTGTGAAGGATTTGAAGATCTTTCTTGCACCAACCCGGAAGGGGAGTGTAAGATTAAACCTGAAGGGCATGGTGGGATCAAAATCCTTGCCTCTTATAATAAACACACCACCTTCCTTGATTTCAGGTGCTCCATTGGCTGCAATCTCTGTCATTATCCTGTAGTCCTTATCCCTGAAAACAAAGACCTTGTTGTTCTGTTCAATATTGAATCTGTCAAAGATTCCACCTCTTACATAGCCAGAGCCCTTGAATGAGCCTTTACCTCTTCCGAACACGAAAATTGCAGATTCTCCGCCTTTTAGCCTTCCCATTATATCTCTGTAAGACCTCTGGCCAAGGACGTTTCTTCCTATTGATGGTGGTACAACGAGTCCGAAATAGAGGTCAAGGTATATCTCATCACCCTTTAACCCGAGGTCACTGTATGAGATTCTCAGGTTCTTTACTGCTCCTTCACGCAGGAGTTCTTTCCAGGTCATGCGTACATACCTGGTGCTCAGTTTTCTCTTCTTCTTTGCCTCTCTGACCTTCAGGATGCCAACCTTTGAGGCCACCTTTCTTGCGCTGCCGGCGATTATGGCATTTTGTACCATAGCGGTTACCGTAGCTCCTGTTATGGCATCCATGGAGATATCCTTTCCCAGCTTCAAGGGACTCCTTATGCTCTTGCCAGGGTATTGTTTTATGAAGCGTTTGTAATTGTCCTCTTTAAGACCGATCAATACTATGGGTTCAGAGTGATAGATCACCTTAACACCTGTAATCCTTCCCTCTGTGTCCATCCCTATCAGTGTCTCCATGTGTTTTCCTGAGTATCCCAGCAGGTCACCTGTTAAATCCTTTGAAAGGAAGACATAGCCCACCAGTTTACCTTTACGATATCCTTCCCAGTAGATGTCCTTTTTGACGAATCTGTCTGCCCTGAGCACATCAGAAAGTTTGTACTTGTACCTGTGCTCAAAGAACTCCCATTGGGCATATACCAGAGAAGTTATGGATAAAAGCAAAACAAGAAAGAAAAACAGTCTCTTCATACGATTACTCCTGGTTTCTAAATTTTCCAGGGAGGACATCGCCCTCCCTGGAATTTCTCTTTAAGGTTCTACTATGATTCTCATCCTCATCTCAAGGTGCAGGGCATGGCAGAAGTTGGTACAATATACCCAGAATACCCCTGGTTTATCTGCAGTGAAGGTGACAGATTTTGTCTGGAACGGTGCTATAACAAAGTTGATATTGTAATTGGATATTGCCACACCATGCGAAAGGTCAGATATCTCGTCATGGTTGGTAACAATCAGTGTAACCCTGTCACCTTTCTTTACACGTGCCTCCTGTAATCCGTATACAGGGGCATTGGAGGTCATTCTGATGGTTACATTCCTGCCCTTTCTTTCAACCCCGCTTTTCACCACTGCCAGGGGATGTTCAAACATCTCGTATCTGTCCTTAACACGAGGCTCTACTATATCTCTCCTGACTATGATGCAGTCATGGGGCTCCAGATACTGAGGACCATCATGTACAAGTCTCAGTTTCTCTCCACTTATATCTACGAGTTGGTCGTTATCAGGTTTAAGTGGACCCGTGTTCAGGAATCTATCCTTTGAGAATTTGTTCAGGGAGACAAGCCATTTGCCATCTGCCTCCTTTGTTTCAGCCATTGACGCCATTATGTGACCTACCTGGTAGTGGATATCAAGCACGTCTATTATGTACTCCTTCTTTTTCTTCTCTTCGGGGCCTTTTTTCTCTGCCTCGATTGCCTTCTGGATATTCCACTTCACATTGGTACTGTCAATGAATACAGATGTGTAGGCATTACCTCTTCCATCAAAGGTGGTGTGAAGCGGTCCAAGGCCGATCTCTGGCTGTGCTACAATACAGTCCTCGGGCTTTATCTTGCCTTCAAAGGCCCTGTCAACAAGGTCAAGATCTACCACAGTACAGGTAGGGGAGACCTTTCCAGAACATATGGCATATTTACCATCAGGTGAGATATTTACACCATGAGGGTTTTTTGGAACAGGGATTCTGAGTACAATGTCAGAATGTCCCTTCCTGCCATCAATAACCTTTACACCACTAATCCATTTGTATTTGCCCTTTCTGAGCGCCTCCCTGATTCTGCCCCAGTGAAATATGAGCATGTAGTCATAATCAGAGGCAAGCATCTCGGATATGGTTACACCCTTCTCAGTATTATAGGAGGTGGTCATGGAGTATTTACCCTTGTAATCAGTGGCTGCAAGGTCCATATTCTCATCCACCATAATCTGACAGACTATACTCATCCTTTCAGCGTCAATAATGGTATGAAGACCATAATATTGTTTAGGCCTATCAAAGGCAGCAGCATTTGTCTGATCATTAGGGACGGGAATCTGAAATTCACTATTCTGAACAACCCACTCGGTCTTGGGATATCTCTGCGGAAAGAGTCCATGAGCACCCTGTACATTGGGGATATCAACAATGGCATCCACCTCCATATAGTCAAGCCTGATTCTGGCAACCCTGTTGTTCAGTTTGTCATTAACAAAGAGATAACGTCCATCGTAGGTGCCGTTCTTATAAGAACCATGAACATGGTGCGTGTCTCCTGTGTATTTTCCTCTTAAGAGTTTCCTGCTTTCATTGGTTATCCCCCAGCCACTTGCTACATCCATGTTAAACACAGGAATCCTTTTGAGTGTCCGCATGGATGGCAATCCCACAATCCTGATCTCTCCTGAATGACCTCCTGACCAGAAACCATAGTAATCATCCAGTTCCCCTGGTTTCACCTCATTGCTCAGGTGTCCTTTCTTGCCCCGCTTTGAGCTGGCAAATATCTTCTCCCTTGGCAGGATAACACCCGTTCCTGCAGCAGCAACGCCAGCTATGCCAGCGATTTTGAGAAAGTCCCTTCTCTTAAAACCCTTCTTGTCAGACCTGCTCTTTTCAGACATTTTCAAACCTCCTGTAAATAAATTTAAATTTATATCTTATTTACATCTCTTCTTGACATCCTTGAGCCTGTTCATAAGCTTCAACGTATAGGAGACAAGATGCCATCTCTGTTCTTCTGACATGGAATCCTGGTAGGAGGGCATGCCTGTACCATCAAGACCAGTGGTATAGGCAGTGTATACATTCTCAGGTGCAAAGCCCATCTTTGTGGCGCCTGTGGTGAAATCAAAGGGCAGAATTGGGTCACCCCAGTCGTCCTTCAGTTTGAATGCTTTTGGTCCATCTCCCTTTCCTTCCTCACCATGACACTCCCAGCATTTCATTTTTTTCCATAGTTCCTTGCCCTTTGCAACAGACTCAGGACATCCTACCCAGTCTGGTTTTCTGACAGGGATGGGATCACAGGGTTCCTCCTCTTCCCACCTTGGTGAGAATGTCTTTATATACTCTATTACAGCCCGTCGTTTCTCAAGGGAGATATTCGCATGCGATGGCATTCCTGAACGTGGTATTCCGTTTGTGACAACTCTCAGCAGGTCATTGTCTGTAGGCAGGCACCCGGTGGGCGTGGTTCTGAACTTGAAAACACCCACTGTAAAGTCCCTTGGATAAATATTTACTACAACCCCTTTTCTCTGGAACCTGTTGATAATACCCACCAGTCCCTTACCATCACCCTTCGTGCCATGACATATAACACAATAGGTGTTATAGACCTTTTTCCCCAACTCGATAACCTTCTCTTCATCCTCCCCATATGCCAGGACATACATGGACAGAGAAAAGAGCATAACCAGACCGACAACAAAAACAGCAAAACTAAATTTCTTCTTTTGTCCTTCCATTTTAGTCCTCCTTTTCTGAGAGTCTTTTAGGATTACAGCCATTAGAACATTTTTTTAAATCCATAAAAATTTGCCTCATAGAACCCTTACCTCCCCTGAAGAGATTTCAAGGAGACCATGCTCCTTTTTAAATTTACTTAAATATGTGAAATGTTACAGTAACTTAAGTTACAACTAACCTTGAATAGATATTTGGAGTACAAATAATCAGGGTGAATTTATCCTGAATTTGCTGACTTCCCTGTCAAGATTTTCAACATGGTCTGAGAGTATATGAGATTCCAACTTTGTCTTCCGTACCAGTTTTGCATTGCCTTCTGCAACCTTAACAATGGCTTCAACCTGGGAATTAATATTTGAAATGTCACTGCGTACATTCTCAACAGACCTTGTAATTAACTTGACCTGTTGTAATATGTCTTCCACTGTAGTGGTAATATGCTGTGTGCCTTCTACCTGCTCATGAGCAGCATTGTTAAGTTGTTTTGCTACATTTTGCATCTTTTCCAGACCTTTAAGTATTTCTGAGGTTCTTGTCTGCTGCTGTGCAGAAGCCTTTGATATTTCTTTCATTCTATGAGAGATGGTGCTTATAGAATTGCTTATGTCTTTTATCGATATTGCCTGCTCATCCGTTGCTTTCTCAATAAAGGATGCTCTGTTAGAAGAATCTGTGGAGATATTAAGTATCCCCTCGAATATAACACCTGCTTCTGATATGAACCTGTGGCTCTTTTCTATTTGACTGAAGTTTTTCTTCTGGGTTTCTACCAGATTTTCAACATTTTCTTTAATCTCTTTTATTGTTGCATTGATTTCCTCTGTATTTCTTTCTGTGTTTTCTGCCAGTTTGCGTATCTCTTCTGCTACTACAGAGAAACCCTCTCCCTGTTCACCTGCCTGGGCAGCAAGTATTGAGGCATTGAGGCTGAGGAGTTTTGTAGTATCTGCAATCTCACTGATTAAACCAGCAATATCGTTAATCTTTTCAAAACTGGCTATCATTCTGGATATCATGATCTCTGTTTCGGTTGCTGAGGATTTTATCAGTTCCATATCTGTGATTGTCTCTTCGATGATTCTTATTCCTTTATCCTTGATTGTGGAGGTCACCTCACTGGCAAGTTTAGATGACTCTCTGGCGGCATCCCTTACATTATTTACACTTGAAAGTATCTCTAAAGCTGCTGCAGATGTATTGCCAATAGATTCATTGATAAGCTGTATTTCGTTGTTTATAGTATTAATGGAGTTAAAGATATTTTCAATGGCCGAGGAGGTTTGATCAATAAAGGATGAGAAGGAGGCTGTACTGTCAGATATGTTTTTGATTGACTCCTTTATCTCATAAAGGATGACGAGGGTTGACTGAGTATGGCTGTGTAAATTATTTACAGACCCTGCAACCTCATCCATGGACTT
>JAADHP010000248.1 GCA_013151785.1 Nitrospirota bacterium
GAAGGCTTTTCGAAGAACAGGAGTATTTTGTTCCAGAGCTCCTCATGTGTGCAGATGCCCTCTATGCAGGCCTTGATATCCTGAAACCCCATGTGAGACAGATGGATCTTGGAGTGAAGGGTTCTGTTGTAATAGGAACTGTAGAGGGTGATGTCCATGATATTGGAAAAAACATTGTCAAGATGATGTTTGATGTTGCTGGTTTTGAAGTGTATGACCTTGGAAGGGATGTGCCCCTGGATAAATTTGTGGAAGAGCAGTTGAAGACTGATTCTGACCTTGTCTGTCTGTCTGCAATGATGACCACCACAATGGTGGGCATGCAGAAGGTAATCAACAAACTAAGGGAAAAGAACCCCAATGTTAAGATCATGATCGGAGGCGCCCCTGTATCCCAGGAGATTGCTGAAAAGTGGGGTGCTGATGGTTATGCACCTGATGCAAACAATGCCCTACAGGAGGCAATAAATATGGTTAGTGCCCTTAAGAAGATGAGAGAGGAGGCTGAGGCAAATAAAAAGGCCTGATAAGAAAAAGCTGAAAGAGTATCTGAAAAGCCATGGAGCAACGCTCGTAGGTGTTGGTGATGTTACTGAAGCACTTACAGAGGATATAAAACACCTTACGCGTGCCATATCAATTGCAATAGACAGAAAGCTGAATGCCAGTACTGTAAAGAGGTTGTTGAAACTGCAGAAACTTGCTGAATCATGGTTGAGAGAATTGGGCTACAGGTATCTTTCCATACCACCTGATTCGGACAGAAGAAATGGCACATTTATCTCACGGCTCTACGAGCTTTTCAGCCATAAAACAGCAGCAACCTGTTCGGGGCTGGGGTGGATAGGGAAAAATGGTCTTGTAATTAATCCAGAGTATGGACCGGCCCTTTCATGGGCAACAGTATTAACAGATGCACCCTTTAAGCCTGATATCCCCATTACCAGGTCGCTCTGTGGTGATTGCGACCTCTGTGTAAGACATTGCCCATCGAATGCCCTTACAGGAAGGATATGGGAGGTTAGTTCACCTTATGAGGCAATAGTTCTTTATGAGAAATGCCGTTCTTTAAAAAAAGGGATTAAGGCCTTTGAGGAAAAACCCAACTGTGGGTTATGTATCAATATATGTCCCTATATGAGGAAGGCCAGAGGCTATCCTCAGAGACCGGAAAAGAGAGGCAGTAATATTTTCAGAAAGAACACGAAAGAGATTTTAATACCGGCCTGAGACCAGGCATTCTGCAATAATCTTTCCCGTGACATTCACGGGTATGGACTCCGGGAACCCTCCGTCCCCTCTCTGTCCCCTCCCCGGGGTCCTATAAATGAAAATATTTTTGATTATATAAGGAGGTAGTTAAGAATGAAGAAGTTCAAGATCATATTTCAGCCCTCTGGCAGACGCGGAGAGATCGAGGAAGGTAAGACAGTGCTTGATGCAGCACAGGCACTTGGTGTTGATATTGAGGCACTATGTGGAGGCAAAAAGGTATGTGGCAAGTGCAAGGTAAGGATAGAAGAGGGATATTTTGAGAAGGACAATATTGAGTCTGGAATGGAACATCTATCACCCATAACCGAAGATGAGAAAAAACACATAAAACCAGAGGATGGTCCAGGAATACGGCTTGCCTGTACAGCAGAGATCCATGGTGACCTGAAGGTCTTTGTGCCTGAACGGTCAAGGGCAGGCAAACAGGTGGTAAGAAAGGCGGCAAAGGAACTCTCAATAAAACTTGACCCGGCAGTGAAAAAGTACAATGTTGAACTTTCCCAACCATCACTTCATGATATGACAACAGGAGATATGGAGCGAGTGCTCCGTTTCCTTGAGGAAGACTATGGTCTGAAGGGGCTCAGTTTTGATTATACCGCCCTTAGAGAGCTTCAGGATGCCCTTCGTAAAGAAGAGTGGAAGATAACCGTTTCTGTCTGGATGGACAGGGAGATCATAAAGATAGAGCCTGGTTATGTGGAGCCCTCTTATGGACTTGCCGTGGACATTGGTACCACCACGGTTGTGGGTTATCTTTGTGATATGAACACGGGAAGGGTTATAAACACAGAGTCCATGATGAATCCACAGGTACCTTATGGTGAGGATGTAATGAGCCGTATTACCTATGCCATGACCAACCCTGATGGGCTCAGGAAGATGCAGGATGCCATTATAGAAGGACTCAACGAGATTATAGAGAGAGTCTCGGCAGACCTCAGGACAAATGGTAAAAACGGCAGTTTGTGATAGTGGATATGACCATTGTTTTTAATACAGCCATGCACCATATATTTCTTGGATTTAATCCTGAGTATATCGGAAGGTCGCCTTTTATTCCTGCAGCACAACACTCCCTGAATATAAAGGCAAGGGATCTGGGATTGAAGATCAACCCTGGCTCCTATGTGCATATACTGCCCATTGAGGCAGGCTTTGTAGGGGCAGACAATGTGGGTGTCCTGATTGCTGAGGAGCCTTACAACCAGGATGAGATGGTTCTCATAATAGATATCGGGACCAATGGAGAGTTACTTCTTGGAAACCGGGAGAGGATATGTTCCACCTCCTGCGCTACAGGTCCTGCATTTGAAGGCGCCCAGATAAAGTTTGGCATGCGTGCAGCACCTGGTGCAATAGAAAAGGTAAAGATTGACCCTGAAACAAAAGAACCCTTGTATAAGGTTATAGGTAAGGCAGACTGGCATACCCATCTTGAGAAGGTAAACGCAAAGGGGATCTGTGGCTCTGGTATCATTGATGCTGTTGCTGAGATGTTTAAGGCAGGGATTATTGATAAATCTGGAAAGTTCAATATGGACCTGGAGACACCCCGTGTCAGGCGTGGCACTGATGGAAAGCCTGAATATGTGATTGCATGGGCAGAGGAGACATCTATAGGTACGGATATCACTATAACACAGGCTGATGTAAGGGCACTTCAGCTTGCCAAGGGTGCCCTGTATGCAGGTGCCAAACTGATGATGAAGAAGATGGGCGTTGAGAAGCTTGACAGAGTGGTACTGGCAGGTGCCTTTGGGAGTTATATTGACAAGGAATCAGCCCTTACCCTCGGAATGTTCCCTGATTGTGAGATCGACAAGGTTTATGCAGTGGGTAATGCTGCTGGTGACGGTGCAAGGATGGCCCTTTTAAACAGGGACAAGCGCAGGGAGGCAGATGAGAAGGCAAGATTCGTGGAATTCATGGAGATTGCGGTTGAACCTGAATTTGAAAAGGAGTTTATGATGGCCATGCATATCCCACATATGAAGGATAAGTTTCCCAATCTAAAGAAGCTCCTTGAAGAAAAGCAGGTTCCTGTGATGGTAAAGGGATGAACGATAGATGGTAATGGATGAATGTAAGGAGGTTGTTTGACCAGGGTTAAAGTAAATTCAGGTGCATGTGGTTTTAATTCAGTAATAACCATCTCCAGCAAAGGAAATAAGGAGTTCAGTCTTCAGATAGAATCAGAGTGCGAGATGGTTGAAAGGCTGGGTAAAGAAATAAAGAAGCTTACAATGATGGATGCTTTCAAGGGTATAAAAGTAAACCCTGTTTATAAAGGTGCTACAGCATGCCTTAAACATATCTCCTGCCCTGTGCCTGTAGCTATTCTAAAGGCACTTGAGGTTGAGGCTGGACTCGCAGTTGCCAGGAATGTGAAAATAGAACTTGAAAAAACTGACGATTAAGGAGGTGCATCTATGGCAATTATTATGGATGGCAGGAGCCTTGCAGAGGAGATCAAGGAAAAGGTGAAAGAGGATGTGGAAAGACTGAAGGATTTCGGGATCAGTGTGGGTCTTGGTTTGTTGCTTGTAGGTGAAAATCCGTCTTCCCTTTCCTATTATAATGCTACGCTCAAGGCATGTAAGAAGGTTGGTATAAGGGCATATCAATTCAGATTGCCTGCTGAGAGTTCAGTGAACGAGATACTCAATGTCATTCATGAGATAAACAGGGATGAGAGGATTAGCGGACTCCTTGTGCTTTTTCCTTTACCAAGAAAGGTAAATGCACGGAGGGTGGTTAATGAGATTGTGCCTGAGAAGGATATCGATGGGCTCGGTGCCATCTCAGTTGGCAGACTTGCAGCAGATGAATCAACCTTCCAGATATTTAAAGAAGGCACCTATGAGCTTTTACACGAATGCAGATTCATGCCAAGTGTTTCAAGTTTTCTACCCTGTACCCCTTTCGGAGTAATAAGACTGCTTGAACACCACAACATAGATATCAGGGGTAAGCATGCTATTGTAATAGGTAAAAGCCTTGCTGTTGGTAAACCCCTTTCACTCATGCTGCTTGCAAAAGAGGCCACTGTTACAGTCTGTCACAGAAACACACATGACCTTGGCCATTTTACACGGCAGGCAGACATTATATGTTCAGCCACAGGTGTAAGAGGTCTAATAAAGGCAGATATGGTTAAAGAAGGTGCAGTGGTGGTGGACATAGGCATAAATGTCCTTGAGGATGGCACCATAGTGGGTGATGTGGAGTTTGAATCTGTTAAAGAAAAGGCATCCTATATTACACCTGTGCCTGGTGGTGTGGGCCCTGTCACCATTGCAATGCTCCTTGAAAATACCGTCAGGTCCGCACAGAGAACGGAGTTTATGAAGTCACCTCTTATGCTTGAATAGGTTTTGGGTAAGGAGTAAAGTGGTGCAGGGAGTCTGGTTATGAGTAGATGATAGTAATTGTCATCACATATATAGTGCTTATCATCCTATACATCAAGGGGGTTATGAATGTATTTCTGCTATGCAGAGCAGACAGTAAAGAGAGTATTTATCTGAGAGAAAAGGGCTATCCAGCACCGCTTATATATCTGATTTCCTTTATTGACGTAATCTTTTTTAGAAGGCTTTTCAGGATCAATAAACCTCTGTGGCTTGGTGAGTGGCTGTTCCATATATCATTCCTGTTTGTGATTCTTGCTCATCTAAGATTCCTCTTGATCGGACTTCCATCATGGTGGAGCCATATTGTATGTATTGGTAAATATGGTGGCATTGTGATGCCCTTCAGTCTTGTATACATATTGATTGTCAGGGCATCAATTGACTGGCGCAGATATATATCACCAGGCAATCTATTTCTCATTCTGCTACTTATCCTTATAAGTCTCAGCGGCCTTTTTATGAGGTATATAAATAGAATGGACATCATTGATGTAAAGGCCTTTGTTACGGGAATATTTACTTTTAACCTTCAGCCTTTGCCTGATAGCAGGGTGTTTGTGTTTCATTATCTCCTCGGTCTTGTGCTTTTGCTGTATCTGCCTTCTCATGTGATGACAGCACCCATTACTGTTGCAGAGGCGCGAAGACGTGAGGAATTCAGGATCTGATGAAAAGAACATTTACAGAAGGACTTGGCAGAAAGGAACTCGCCGAGATAAAGGCATGTACCCAGTGCAGAGAATGCCTGCGATACTGTCCTGTACAGGAGGTGACAGGCAGGGTTGAGATCTCACCTTCCGAGAAGATAAGGATATACAGGGATTTTATAGAAAGGACAGAGTCGCTTCGTGCCCTTATCACTGGCAGGGATATCCCTGAGCAACTCCTTAAAGATTTTACAAGGGCTGTCTTTGAATGCACCACCTGTGGTGTCTGTGGAGAGGTCTGCCCTGCAGGAATTGACACGCAGAGACTCTGGCCTCTGTTGAGAAGGGAGATGGTAAAGAGAGGACTTGGTCCTGTGGGAGGTCAGGCTGAGATGCCAGAGGTTATCAGGAACACGGGGAATCCCTACAATCAGCCTCCCTCTGAAAGATACAGGCCATGGTTTCCGGATGAAACAGAGATAGCAGAGAAGGCAGAAGTGGCATACTATGTGGGTTGCACAGGTGCATATCAGGCACAGCCAATGGTAAGGGGTGATGTGCTGATACTGAAGGCCATTGGCATAGAGTTTACCATGTTGAAGGAAGAGGAGGAGGTCTGCTGTGGGTTTCCTCTTTTTATAACAGGTCAGCACGAACTGCTTGAAGGACTGGTAAAGAGACTTGTTGATGCATATAAAAATAAGGGAGTAAAGGAACTGGTCTGCTCCTGTCCATGCTGTGTAAATATGATGGCAAAGGACTGGCCTTTTTACTATGGTAAAGAGTTGCCCTTCAAGATTGTTCATGTAACTCAGTATGCCTTGAAGGCGATAAAGACAGGAAAACTTAGAATAGATCATGGTCTGGAAGAAAGACTGATATACCATGACCCCTGCTATCTGAGTCGCGGTGTTGGTGTTATAAAGGAGCCAAGAGATGTACTGAGATCAATCCCTGGTGTGGAACTTATCGAGTTTGACAGATGGGGAAGGCTTTCCCGTTGTTGTGGTGCTGGTGGTGCGGCAAGGAAGGTCTTTCATGATAATGCCGTTGCAATTGCTCGGCTCAGCATTGATGAGGCGTGCCACAGGGGAGCAGACCGTCTTGTGCTAAGCTGTCCTGCCTGTTATGAAAAGGTTAATGATGCAATGAAAGACTATCCTAAGAAGGTAAGGATTGTGGATATCATGGAGTTACTATCAGAGATCATATATGGCCAGAATGCATAGAAACAAGGCGGAGCACCTAATACAAATAAGGCAATCCACAGGATTAGTCTCTGCCCGAACCTGTGTTGAGAGGCAGAGGAGTGAAATCCAGAAGAGGTATGAATTGGAAGGGGGCCCCAGAAAAATCATGGATTTTTCTGGGCAGAGAGATGGTTATCTAATCTTATGACATAGGAGGCAATATGGCACATTTCAGGATAAAATGCAGAAAGTGTGGTACTGTACTGGAGGATACATACTGTGCCTTTTGTGAGCACTGTAAGGATGCTCTTCTTATAACTGAATACTCTGACAGGGAGTTCAGGGTTTGCGAAGACAGAGAGGGCATATGGAGATTTAACTGGATCCCTGTGCATACCCCTGATTTTCCTCAACCAGGCCCTCTTGTTTACAAATCAGAGGAACTGGCATCATATCTTGGGATGAAAAATCTTTACATCGCCTTTAATGGCTACTGGCCTGAGAAGGGTGCAGAGGTAAAGACCTGTACATTCAAGGAATACGAGGCAGCAGTGGTTATTCAGAATGCACGTGAGAATGGTGTTCCCGGGCTTGTGGTTGCGTCAGCAGGTAACACAGCAAGGGCATTCGCCCATCTCTCCACGGTTTCGGACTTTCCTTCAATTATCGTTGTTCCAAGGATGTGTCTTCTTGAGATGTGGTATCTTGTGGAGTCAGTAAGGGTGCCTACAGTTGCTATTGAGGATGGTGACTATTCTGATGCCATAGATGTGGCAAGAAGGATATCATCCACAATGGGTATGCCCTTTGAAGGTGGTGTGAAAAACATAGCAAAGCGTGACGGCCTTGGCATTGTATTGCTTGAGGCAGTCGAGAGGATAGGAAGGCTTCCAGAGCACTACTTTCAGGCTGTTGGCAGTGGTACTGGTGCTGTGGGTGTCTGGGAGATGGCAGAGCGGCTTATAAAGGATGGCAGGTTTGGCAGCAGACCACCAAGGCTTCACCTTTCCCAGAACCTTCCATTTGCACCTATGGTGAAGGCATGGCAAAGGGACAGCAAGGAACTCTTCCAGGATGACCTTGACCCTGCACTGATAAACGAGATAACCACAAGGGTGCTTTCCAACCGTTATCCTGCCTATTCAGTTGGAGGGGGTGTTTATGATGCCCTGAAGGCAACCAACGGCATAATGTATGGTATAAGCAATGCAGAGGTCTATATGGCAATGAAGATATTTGAAACAACAGAGGGAATTGATATTGTTCCTGCCTCAGGTGTAGCAGTTGCCTCGCTTTTCAAGGCACTTAAAGAGAATGAGATAAAATATGATGAGACGGTTCTTTTGAACATCACAGGCGGTGGTGAAAGGAAGGTGGAGGCTGAGATAGGTACCTTTATTGCAGAGCCTGTTTTTGTTTCCAGAAAAGTTAAAGAGATAGAGATAGAGGAGTTGTTATGCAATCACCTGAAAACAGATTCATAGGTATTCTGAAAAAAATAGGTGTTGATTTCCTCCTTGCTCTGCCCTGCGACAGAGTGAAAAGTCTACTTGAGAGGCTTTCATCAAAAGGCGCTTATATTCCACTTACAAGAGAGGAGGAAGGGGTGGGAATCTCAGCAGGTGCATCCCTTGCAGGCAGAAGACCTGCCATGATTATCCAGTCTTCTGGTCTCGGAAACATGGTTAATGCCCTGCTTTCATTAACCATGTTTTATAATCTCCCCCTGGCCATATTTGTCAGTCACAGGGGTATTTACAGGGAAAGTATTGAGGCTCAAAAACCGATGGGAAAGGCCCTTAAAGGATTACTCAAGGCAGCAGGGGTAGGATATACCCTGATAAACAGAAAGGATGATCTTTATAAGATAGAAAGACCCCTCAGGAGGATTTACGAAGAGGGCAGGGTGCATGCCTTCTTGTTAAGTCCTGCTGTATGGGAGGGATGTGCTGGTATGTCAGGACAGGAAAGGGAGAGAATCTTTGCACCCCAGAGATTGAGTTATAAACAGAAGAAGAGGAAGGCATTGTTTACGAGATACCAGGTTCTTGAGGTCATCAAGGATTATCTAAAAGGCAATATAGTTGTATCAAATCTTGGCATACCATCGAAGGAACTCTATCATATATTACACCAGCCCACAAACTTCTACATGCTCGGCAGCATGGGGATGGCAACACCTGTTGGTCTTGGTGTTGCATTGAACACGAAAAAAAAGGTCTATGTAATTGATGGAGATGGCAGCCTTCTTATGAATCCTGGTGCACTTGCTACTGTAGCAGTCTTTAACCCATCAAACCTGACCATACTTGCCATAGACAATGCTGCCTATGGCTCTACTGGTAATCAGCCCACCCATACAGCAGTATCAACTGATCTGTCCCTTGTTGCAAGGGGCTTTGGCATTAGAAATATATATACGGTAAGCAGCAAGAATGATATACTGAGAGCTATGGAGACCGAGCAAAGGGGAACAAAATTTATCCATATAATCACAAAACCTGGCAATGCTATTGTTCCCAACATCCCCCTTACAGCAAATCAGATAAAAGATGCCTTTACAGAGGCAATCAAGACGTAATAGGGAGTACAGGTATTTCTTATTGATGGCAACTCTGTAGCTGAGATGATCTGCTATATTCCCTAAATAATTATAGACATTTTAGTTTGACAAACAGATAATATAAAAAGAAGTTAAAGTTCTTTAATACCTGTATATTAGGTGTTATTGCGAAGGGTTGTTAAGAAAAAGGGATTGTGAACTGAGGTCCAGCAGGAACGAAGTGAAGCAATCTGACTGCACTAATAGAGGCAGAGAGGTGGTTCATCAGCCCATTAATGCAATAAGATTTAAAATATTCCCAAATCCAGCGATAAAGTTGTAGCAGTGGTATGGTAGAGTCTGAACGGATTTGAATTTTGCACAAGATTCACCAGGAGGGTGAATCGCAAAATTCCCTCGGAAGCTGGGTCCCCGAAAAGTCGTAGACTTTTTGGGGCAGGGACTTGGATGTCCGCT
>JAADHP010000022.1 GCA_013151785.1 Nitrospirota bacterium
AGTCTTTCTGATTCTGTAAGCTGTTTATGAGCGAACTCCTTCAGCCGTGTAAGATTCTTGTCATCACTTTCTATATTATTCAAGTAATCCAGGTAGTCTGCCCATGTCCGACGTAAAGTACTGAATCTCTGAAAATTAGTCCGCCACCAGTGTTCATCATGGCCTCCTGGTAGTTTCAGGCTTTCTTTATTCTCCTCAAATATGAGCTGTCTTTTCCTGTTGTCTATGAATATAGAATAATGAGCCATGAAATTCATTCCAAGAAGCCCATCAAACTCATTTGACAGGTCTTTTGTGATAATCACAGGCACCATCTCCTCTGTAGCATCTTTGACACTCACGGAATCAAGGATGGTCAGTATTGCAGGAGTTGTACCTCCAATGCCTGCTGCCTGCCACAATACATGGCCTTCGTCCTTCTGTAGTATTCCCATCCGTTTAGCCAGTCTTTCAAAGATAATAACATCTGCTGCGCCTGTATCAAGTGCCATTAATGCAGAGTATCTGCCATTTATAGTAACAGGTATAATGATCCTTCTTGTATTACCCTCAAATGCCTTATAGGGTACTGTGAAGCGGTTTTTTGCAGCGTCACCTCCTCCTTTACTGCGAAGGGTCTTTTCTTGCATATTAGCACTTTCTTCATCTCTAATGCCTCCCGGGTTTGAGTATCTTTCCAGGTCCTCATTGGTAAAATATGGCACATCCTGGGCTGATGCAATGATGACACACCATAAGGGACTGATTATTAACACAAACAATGTCAGAAGAGCTATCATAGTCTTTTTCTTCATGAGATATATTATCAATAATCAACCTTTTCTTTCAAATCAGTTTGTCTTCAAAGAAAACCCATCAATCACCGATGCCAATCGATAAAAGACAGATCTCAAATCTGTCGATTGACTCATCAGTCAGTTTTATGGACAGGTGGATATTGACCCCAAATCCAGTAACTTATCTTGACACTGACTTTATTCACTTGCTATATTATATATGTTAAATTTTAAGGAGAGGAGTGTGATTTTAAAGAATGCCCACTGTGAGTGTAAAGGAAAGTGAATCCTTTGAAATTGCACTGAAAAGATTCAAAAAGCAGTGTGAGAAGGAGGGAATTCTCTCAGAGATTAAAAAGAGAGAACACTATGAAAAGCCCAGTGTGAAGAGAAAAAAGAAAATATTAGCAGCTCGCAAAAAGGCCCTCAGAAAGATGAGATTTGCCCAGGGAAGATGACAGCACGCCTATTAGAGAGCATTGAGGCCGACCTCAGGGAGTCACTGAAGAGTGCCAACAAAACAAAGGTTTCTGTTCTCAGGATGATAAAGGCCTCAATAAAAAACAGAGAGATTGATAAAGGTTCCCCCCTTACTGATGAGGAGATCATAGAAGTCCTTGTCTCTCTCGTAAAGCAGAGAAGGGAGTCTATAGAGGAGTTCAGGCGGGCTGGAAGGAATGACCTTGTGAAACAGGAAGAGGAGGAACTCTCAATCCTCCAATCCTATATGCCTGAGCAGCTTTCTGAGGAAGAGCTTGTCAATCTGATACGTGCTGCTATTGAGGAAGCTGGTGCGACCTCACCCCGTGATATGGGAAAGGTAATGAAGCTCATTATGCCCAGGGTGAAAGGCAGGGCAGATGGTAAGGTGGTCAATCAGAAGGTAAGGGAGATCCTTCAGGGAAGTTAATCAATAGTCAGTCGATATCATCGAAATATATGAATAAAGATTATTCTTGTGGAAGACCTTTTCTGAAGAGCACATATTTTCGATATTATCAACGCACATCAATTATAGATTCTATAGTGAAGCTCCCCGACCAGAGGTCGGGGCATTCTGACAGTTTTCGTAAGTTCAGTAATCCAAGATTGTAAAAATAACAAAAGGAGGCTTTATCCATGACGGTTCGTCAATTATATGAAAGGGCAGTCTCTGCAGGCATGGAAAACGATCCACGGGGAAAAGAGCTTGTTGAAAAGGAAATAGAGGCAACAAAGAAGGCCTATGATGAATTGAAAGAGAAAGACAGGGAGTACTTTGACAAGGAGTCTCTTACCAACCCCTATTCAGATACAAGAATACTCAATGGTTCAGGAGATGAGGAGGTAAATGCACTTATTGCTGGCATAGATATCGAGGTGGGAGAGGTTGTGCTTGCCGACCATCTGAGATCTCGAGGCAGGAGGGTTGATCTCCTTGTCTCTCATCACCCAGAGGGCATGGCCTTTGCCAATCTGTATGAGGTAATGAAAATACAGGCTGATATCCTTGGAAGGTTTGGTGTACCCATCAACATTGCCGAGTCTTTGATGGAAAAGAGAATAAGTGAGGTTGAGAGGAGACTGATGCCAATTAATCACAACAGGGCTGTTGATGCTGCAAGGCTCCTGAATATTCCCTTTGTCTGTTTTCATACACCTGCAGATAATATGGTGGCAAGCTATCTGCAGAGGCTCTTTGATGAAAAGAAGCCCTATAAACTCTCTGATGTTATTGACCTGCTTCTTGAGATACCTGAGTACAGGGATGCAAAACGAACAGGCGCGGGTCCCAGTGTTCTTCTTGGTTCTGAGAAGCGGAAGGCAGGTAAGATATTTGTTGATATGACAGGAGGCACAGAGGGTTCAAAGGAGATCTTCCAGAGCCTTACCACCTCAGGGGTGAATACAATCGTGGCAATGCATCTGAGCGAAGAGCATCGTAAAGAGGCTGAAAATAATCATTTAAATGTTATAATAGCAGGACATATTGCAAGCGATAACCTTGGGCTTAATCTGCTGTTTGATAAAATCCTGGATGATGGTGTAGAGGTGATGGAATGTTCTGGTTATAAACGTTATACCCATAATTAGTCTGGAAGAGACTGTCCATGGGATATGACAGGGTAATTGAGGAGATAAAATCAAGGATTGATATTGTAGAGCTTATCTCAGAGTATCTGAATCTCAAGAAAACAGGCGAGAATTACAAGGCACTGTGTCCATTCCATTCAGAGAAAACACCGTCCTTTGTTGTTAGTCCTTCAAAGCAGATCTTCCACTGTTTTGGTTGTGGAGCAGGGGGAGATGTGTTCAGCTTCCTCATAAAACAGGAAAACATCTCCTTCACAGAGGCTGTAAGGCTTCTTGCTGAAAGGGCAGGTGTTCAATTAAAGGGATACAGCCGTGACACTGAGGGGCAGAGCAGGAGACAGACCCTGCTTGAGATACACAGGCTTGCCAATGAGTTTTTTCACCGCCTGCTCTGGGAGCAAAGGGAAGGCTATAACTATCTGACAAAAAGAGGCATCAGGGAGGAGACAATCAGAGAGTTTTCCCTTGGATATGCACCTGGAGGAGGTGATGTACTTTACAGGTATCTGACAAAAAGAGGCTTTAAGGAAGAGGATATACTTGCCTCTGGGGTTTGTAAAAAGGGTGAAAACAGCATAATAGATACCTTCAGAAACAGGGTTGTATTCCCGATTTATAATATGAGAGGTGATGTGATAGCCTTTGGAGGACGAATAATGCATGAAAGCACAATGGCACCAAAGTATCTAAATTCTCCTGAGACTATTCTTTTCAAGAAGTCCAATGAACTATACGGATTGTATCATGCAAGAAAGGAGATCAACAAAAAGGGATATATTGTGTTTACAGAGGGCTACCTCGATGTTATTGCATGCCATCAGGCAGGCATAAAGAATGTGGTTGCTCCCCTTGGAACAGCCCTTACAGAACAGC
Source organism: Nitrospirota bacterium (assembly GCA_013151785.1). GTDB lineage: Bacteria > Nitrospirota > Thermodesulfovibrionia > Thermodesulfovibrionales > JdFR-85 > JAADHP01. Next base: position 3,723 of record JAADHP010000022.1, read on the forward strand.
AACTCAGAAAGATAAAACCCCTTTGCAGGAAGGTGTTGCTTTTGTTTGACTCAGATGAGGCAGGAGTCAAGGCCACAAAGAAGGCATTTTCCATGATTTATGAAAATAATATGGAAGGTAAGGTTCTGCTTCTGCCTGAAGGAGATGATCCTGATTCCTTCATAAAAAGCCAGGGAGCAGAGGCATTCAAGAAAAGGTTTGGCCATGCAGAGGGAATTGTTGATTTCTTTTTTTCCACCTCCAGGTCCACTGAGGTGGAAACCATCAGGGAATTAATGCAGATTGTCTCCAGGGTGGAAGACGGGATTCTGCGGGCAAGGCTTGTAAAGGATATCTCTGAAAAGGCATCTCTGCCCGAGATCTTTATACGTGAGGAGTTGATGAAACAGCGTAAAGGCATGCTTGATACATCAGGTTCCTTCAATAGATCATTACCTGCTAATAGTGTGGATGAGATGCTTATTGCCCTGCTTATAGGGCATCCGGAATATTTAGATAAGGTAAAAGAACAACTCTCACCTGATTATATTGAAAATGAAATGGTCAGGGCCATCTATACGAAGATAATTCAAACAAAGAAGGATGACCTCTTTGCTATAATTAATGAAGACGAAAAGGCCCTTGTGTCACGTCTTTTGCTGGATATAACCTTTGATGAGGAACAACTGGACAGGAATCTTGAGGACTGTATAAAGAGGATGAGGGAAAGGAGACTAAAAAGGAGGCTTAAGGAGCTTCAGGAAGAGATGCGTATAGCCACTGAAAGAAGCGACAGGGAATTATTAACAGGTCTTCAAAGGAAATGGACAGAACTTATCAAGGAGGGGCAGCAAAGTGGAATACTATGACTTTTTTGATGATTTTTTGTCAGAAGAGGAGACAGACAGGGAAAGATTTGAAGAACCCACTGATGCTGAAGAGGAAGAAGCTAAAGAGGAACTGGAACATGATTTCAATCTTATATCCTCGTATTTAAAGGAGATGGGCACGGTTCCCCTGCTTACAAGAAAGGGAGAGGTTGAGATTGCCCGTCAGATTGAACAGGGAAGGGAGCGCCTATCCATGCTCACCTTCTCTGTGCCCCTGGCCATAAACAAACTCATTCAGCTTGGCGAGTCCATAGAAAAAGGTGAGGCACCTATTGATGAAATAATCAATGTTGATGGTGATGAATCTGAAGAAGACCTTTTAAAAATAAAGAGGGAATTCTATGAGCATACCCTTAAGATAAAAAAACTCTTTCAGAAGAGAAAGAGACTCTTAAGAGAAAATAAGGATCGCTTAAAACTAAGACAGAACAGGAAGGCCATCTGTGCCGAGGTGTTTAAGCTTAATCTGACGGAAGCTGCCATTTATACCTTTGCTGATGAAATAAAGAGACTCTATGACCTCTTAGAAGAGAAGATAAAGGAATTGGAGAGTAACCCATCCAGTAAAAATCAGATACAAGAAGAGATAAAGCTTATTGAGAAGAGGGTTGGAATGGAGTACGAAGAACTCTCGCGTGTGGTAAAGGCTATCAGGAGGACAGAGGAACAGATACACAGGGCAAAAACAAAGCTTGTGGAATCAAACCTTCGGCTTGTTATCAGTATAGCAAAGAGATACATAGGTAAGGGGCTGAGCCTGGAGGATCTGATCCAGGAAGGCAACCTTGGTCTCATGAAGGCTGTGGAGAAGTTTGAATATAGAAGGGGATATAAATTCAGTACCTATGCCACATGGTGGATAAGACAGGCCATAACCCGGGCACTTGCAGACCAGTCAAGAACAATAAGGCTGCCTGTGCATATGATAGAGAGTATAAACAAGGTAAACAAAATAACAAAGGAACTTGTACAGGAACTTGGTAGAGAACCCACGGTAGAGGAGATTGCCCAGAGGGCTGAGATGTCAGAATCAAAGGTAAGGCAGATAATGAAGGCAGGAAAGGAGACCATATCCCTTGAGACCCCTGTTGGAGATGATGAGGATAGCTATTTAATGGATTTTATAGAGGATGCTATAGTGGAGTCTCCCCTTGAGGAGGCAATGAGAGCTGACCTCAGGGAACACCTTGAAAAGGTCCTGAGTAGCCTTAAACCAAAGGAGGCTGAGGTTATCAGAAGGAGATACGGACTTGATGGTACAGATATACCCCACACACTGGAAGAGGTGGGTAAGGCAATGAGGGTAACCCGTGAACGAGTGAGACAGATAGAGGTGAGGGCTATGAGAAAACTTAAGCATCCCTCAAGAAGCAAATGGTTGAGGGATTTTATAGAGAAAGAGAAATAGAGCCAGGCATTGATAGTATATCTAAAGCGACTTTACCAATGGGTTCTTCACTGGGCAGATACGCCCTACGGCACGCCTGCACTTTTTTTGCTTGCTGTAGCAGAATCTTCATTCTTTCCTGTTCCACCTGATGTTCTGCTTATAGTATTATGTCTTTCAAGAAACAGGAAGGCCTTTAATTATGCAGCAGTATGTACAGTTGGTTCAGTTCTGGGTGGTATGCTGGGTTTTCTCATTGGAATGAATTTCTGGGAGATTGGTAAGGAGATACTTTTTCATTATGTAAAAGAGGATACCTTTAATCAGGTGAGGGAGTATTTCTTGAGATACCAGGCATGGGCTATTGCAATAGCAGGATTCACACCTATCCCTTATAAGGTATTTACCATTTCTGCTGGTTTCTTCAGGGTGGATTTCACTGTTTTCCTTATTGCATCCACACTCAGTAGAGGAGCCAGGTTCTTTGCAGTTGCAACATTAATATATCTTTTTGGACCCCCTATCAAGGATTTTATTGACAGATACTTCAATCTCCTTACCTATCTTTTTGTCCTCTTACTTATCGCTGGATTTGTTGTGATAAAGTATCTATTGTGAAGTACTCCACTGAAGCCTATGCAAGCAGTACAGATACAAGCCCCACTAAATATATCCCATCAAAGACACCTGCCCCTCCAATACTGAGAAACTGAGCCTCCAGATGTCTCAACTGAGGAAGCCTTATAATATCTGCTCCCAGGAGTGTTCCCAGAACACCGGAGATATATGCCACCTGAGGTGCATACTCACGGGTAAGTATAAGTGCTGTTATGGCAGCTATGATTGGTGGTACAAATGCTGGCATTACTATGCCCACACCCTTGACAGGTTTGCTTAAAAAATAGGAGGCCACTGTGGTAATCAATGTGGCAAATATTATCAGATGAAGAGGTGCCTTGCCCATCAGATAGATGCTCAGCAGTACTGGAAGCACTGCTCCACCCACATTTATTGCAATAACCCTGTGCCCCACATAAGGTATGCGAATTCCAAGGAATCTCTGGATAAGCAGGGTCAGCTCGTCCTGCGGTGTCACCTGATGCAGTTCCTCTTTATGTACAGGGATATTAATACCACTACCAATAAGACAGAGAATAAAAAAGGCATATCCACATAAAGGGTTAAGTCCGAGCTTTGCAAAGGCCACAGCAGGAGCAAGTGCAAAGAGCAGTGGCATCAGAAGAATAAAGAGTATGAAAAGCGCTATAGGGATGGGAAGAAAAAACATTTAATTTGTATCCTTATAGATTGACATTGAAGACCCGGGGTATGCTTAT
>JAADHP010000063.1 GCA_013151785.1 Nitrospirota bacterium
CCAACCTTGGTTTCTCTCACGGGAATACCCTCTCTTTGTGCTATGGCATTGACAAAATTACTTGTACCTACAGACTTCACCACAACACCTTCCACTCCCTTATATTTATGAAGAAAGTGCAGTGCCATGGCACCAAAGTAGTTCATGGGGATCTGCATCCTGTGATCAGCAAATCTTATCCTGTCACCATCGGGGTCCATAATAACCCCGATTTTAAACTGTCCTGTGCTCTCTTTAAGAAGTCGCACTACCTGTTCCATATTCTTTTCAGAGGGCTCCGGGGCAACGCCACCAAAGAGATAATCATCCTCGGTTCTCAACAACACAAGCTTCTGACCAATAAGATCAACTGCGTTTCTTATGAGTCTCTCAGGCCTTCCTCGGGTTGCACCATGCACATGATCAACCACTATATAACAGTCCTCACCTTCAAGAAAATCCTCGATTCTCTCAAGAGAAAGCACACCCTGCCTCTCAAGAAATTCCCTGTAAATGGCTGTGGTATCTATACGTTCGTACTTCAAGCTTCCTGCTGTTGCATCATTCTTATAAATAGACATAAGACGGTTTGCCTCTTGCTCTATCCTGGTTGTAATCTCAGGCCCTGCAGGGCCACCATCAGCAGGATTGAACTTAAGTCCTGAATAATTTGATGGATTATGGGAAGGTGTAATATTGATGGAACAGCCTGCATGAAGCATCTCTATGGAGGCTGAAATCTCTGGTGTTGTGGTCTCACCAGCAAAATAGAGCTTTATCCCTGCCCCTGAAAGCACCTCCATGACAGTTCTTGCAAAATCAGGTCCCAGGAATCTGTTGTCATGGCCAACAATAATACCCCGCGCTTTAAGCTCGTTAAGGTTCTTAAATCCCAGTGCCCTTTTTAGCTCTTTATCCTCGCTTTTCAGGACATTGAGTATGGCCTCTGCAACGACCCTTACATTTCTGAATGTAAAATCCGTGCCTATCTCGCCACGCCAGCCTGATGTACCAAAAACAACCCTTGCAGGTGATTGATTCTCTCTCGCAAACCGCTCGATCTCAACAAGGAGTTCCCTTCTCAGTTCCTTCTGTATAATCTTCCAGCACTCTTCGGCATTTCTGCACACCATCAAAACCCTCCTTAAATTGTAGTAGTTGAAAAATATCCAATATTTTAACACATAAGTGTACGGTAAAAATACAAAAGCTATTAATTCCTAAAAATGCTGTTAGAAAAAATAACCAAACTACTAACGGATAGGTGGGTATTGGCTTTGAGCGGTTTTCGGGCAATCTACAGACTTCACCTGGATGGTGAAGTGATTGCCTGCCTCGGAGACAGGCAGGATGCCTGTCGAGAATGAGCGGTAAAGCCAATATCCACCTGTCCATAAAACTGACCGATGAGTCAATCGACATTTTTGCTATTAATTAAGGATAGGGGATATTAATTTTAAGCGGATTTTAATTTTGCAGTAGTGCTTGCCGTGATGGCAAGCACGCAAAATTTCCTCGGAGGCAGACAGGGATGTCTGCCGAGAATAGGGGCCCCAGAAAGTCGAAAGACTTTCTGGGGTATCCGGGATGTGTAAGACTCTACCATAGCACTGCTATAAACTTTATCACTGGATTTGGGTAATATTTTAACATGGAGTGTATAAACTTTTCAGGAAAGGATACGCTCCATAGAAAGTCTTAATCAAACAACAATCCTGACCCCTGTTATGAAAAGCCCTATAGAAGCAGCAACAATCACTATCTGGACAATCCTGAGTAGAAAAGACCCTTTTATATATTCTGTAACTATTCCCCAGAGGCCATTGAATCCATGATAGAGGATTGACAAAAGAAAAAGTATATCAAACCCTTTCCAGTAAGGGCTGGAAAGCCTTGCTGTAACAGTCTCATAATCAAGGGCACCTGTACCACTGTAATGCATAACATAAAAATGGATTATAAGACCTATAAATAATATAAAACCTGTAAGTCTCTGCAGAAACCATTGTATTACACCTCTCAATGCCCACCTCCCAGAATAGGCATACCCCCGGCAATAAAAAGTATAACCCCTGTTGTAAAGGCCACCCAGAAAAGCCTTTTCTGGAGCTTTGTGGGAACCCCAAATTCAAGAAGTGTAACCCTTACACCATTCAGTGCATGGGCAAGCACAAGACCAAGAAGCCCCACCTCGCTGAGTTTTATCAGTGGATGGTTCATCAATGCCATCATCTCCCTGTATGATTCCGGGTCTTTCAGATTACTCAGAACATAAAGATGTAAAAAGATATAAAGGGTAAGGAGTATACCCGTTATTCTGTGAATTAGCCAGGCCACTGAACCTGTATGCCATCTGTATCGCATTGCTATCCCTTTATTATCTCTACTCCTTTAAAACCTCCCACCAGTTCTATCTTAAGGGACCTGAAGTTACCCTTTCCTTTTGTCCTGATTACAACCCTGCGATATCCCTCTTTAACACCCTCATAGGTTGTAAGGATACTCTGAAGACCAAATCCGTGTTTTCTTATTATATCGGTAACTTCTTTTATAGAACCAGGTCTGTCTTCAACAACAAGGCATATCCTGTGACCTCCGTGACGGATACCTGTTATATCCACAAGCACCCTGAAGATATCCCTGTCAGAGATGATCCCTATAAGACGTCCCTTCTCCACCACAGGCAGAGAGCCTATATTTTCATCATGCATCAGCCGTGCAGCCTCCTCCACCGGGGTATCTGCTGTTGTGGTAAAGACCTTTTTCTTCATTATCTCCTTCACCTTCGTCTTTGCAAGGAGATAATGTAGCTCATAAACATCAAGGCTTGTGGCCTTTGAAGGGATGTACTCCTTGATGTCTCTATCAGAGAGGATACCCACAACCCTGTCTTTCTTTACCACAGGAAGGTGTTTTATCCTTTTTTCCTTCATAAGAGCTGCAGCGTCAGAAACAGGCTCATCAGGTGAGACCGTATAGACCTTTCTTGTCATCCAGTCTTTTACATACATGTTACACCTCCCCACATTGGGATGAATTTAAAATCCAGTGACTAAGTTATAGCAGTGGTATGGTGGAGTTTGAACGGTTTTGAATTTTGCACAGGATTCACCAGGAGGGTGAATCGCAAAATTCCCTCGGAAGCAGCCTTGGATGGCTGCTGAGAATGATGTGTAAAACTCTACCATACCACTGCTTTCAGCTATTCATTGTTATTCTTAAAGTTATATCTCGGTTAAGATTTTACCCAAATCCACATCTGTCCAAAGCCCTCAGAACCAGGGCATGGCACCTCATAAAAATAAGACAATCCACAGGATTAGTCTATATAGTGTAATCTTTTTTCCATACCCTGTCAAAACACCGAGACCTCTCAGTAGAGAGAGGTATTCTTAAAATCTATTTTATATGGGGCAACAGGTGGTTCATCAGGGCATTGATGCAATAGGAGTTAAATTATAACAGGACATAACCTTATCAGCCTTAAGGTGATACACAAGGGTTGCTGGTGTTTGTCACTGTCGGTATTGCTACATGGCCTTCTTCACCACCTGTTGCCCCTTTTTATTGCTTACTGTTCACTGCTCACTGACCTTTTAACCCATCCCCCATCTACTCATTTACCCATTAACTCATCCACTGTTTACCGCTCACTGCTCACTGTCTTCACGGCACCCTGCCTTGTTTTCAAATTTGAAATCATTTTGGACACTACTGCACTCCTACTGAAACCTTATCGCTGCATTTGGGTTTTATAAAATCCTCCACCCTAACCTTACCGGGGAAGTTATTTCAAACACCCAGATAGGCTGTCTTCACATGCTCATTACCAAGGAGTTCCTGCCCTGTTCCTTCAAGAACAATTCTGCCATTCTCAAGCACATAGGCCCTGTCTGATATTGAAAGGGTCTGCTTCACATTCTGCTCCACTATGAGTACAGTGGTGCCTTCTTCACGGATCTTTTTTATTACATTGAATATTTCCTTGACAAGGATGGGTGCCAGTCCGAGAGAGGGCTCATCAAACATCATAAGCCGTGGCCTTGCCATAAGCCCTCTTCCAATGGCGAGCATCTGTTGTTCACCACCGCTGAGGGTACCTGCAATCTGATGCCTTCGCTCTTTCAGCCTTGGAAAGAGTTCAAAGACCATCTCCTTTGACTCCTCCCTCTTAAGTCTTGACTCACCCTTCAGTGAACCCATGTCAAGGTTTTCCTCCACGGTCATCTCTGTAAAGAGCCTTCTTCCCTCTGGCACATGTACTATACCAAGCTCCACCAATCTGAAGGGTTTTACAAGGTGGATCCTGTGACCATCAAAGATTATCTCTCCAGGGTCCGGTCTCAAAAGTCCTGAAATGGTCTTCAGGATGGTGGACTTTCCTGCTCCGTTTGCCCCGATCAGACAGACGATCTCTCCTTTGTTGACATTAAAGGATACACCCCAGATGACCTGAAGGTCTCCATAAAAGACATTTATATCCTTTACTTCAAGCACTCGCTGCCTCTCCAAGGTATGCCTCTATTACAAGAGGGTTGTTGCCAACCTCTTCAGGTGTCCCCTCTGCAATCTTTTCTCCATAGTTAAGCACCACGATACGGTCAGAGATTGACATGATTACCTTCATATGATGTTCAATTATGAGAATCGTGATTCCGCTATCCCTTATCTTCTTGATTATTTCAATTGACCTGTCCAGTTCAGCAGGATTTAGTCCGGCAAAGGATTCGTCAAGCAGCAGCATTTCAGGTTCAGTTGCAAGGGCCCTTGCAATCTCAAGCCTCTTTCGCATTCCAAGAGGAAGTCCCTTTGAAAGCTTGTCCCTTTCCTCATATAGATCTGTAAAGTGCAGTATGTCTATTGCCTTACTTACTGCCTCTTTTTTGGATTTTGCCCTTAAATAGGCCGATGCCACAACATTGTCAAGCACAGTCATCCGTTGAAGTGGTTTTACTACCTGAAAGGTTCTGGCAATGCCAAGCCTGCATATCTGGTGTGGTTTAAGGCCAGAAATCCTCTTTCCTTTAAAAAACACATCACCTCTTGAGGGCTTATAAAATCCATTTATTACATTGAAAAGGGTTGTTTTCCCCGCACCATTGGGTCCTATAAGACCAACTATCTCACCCTGATTGACCTGAAAACTCACATCCATCACTGCAGCAAGTCCACCGAAAAACCTTGATACCTTTTTTATTTCAAGTAGTGGTGTCAAGCTTCCTCCTCATAGCCAGGGCTCTCTTTATCTTTGAAAAGTCACCAACAATCCCGTTGGGTAGAAAGATGATAATCAGGATGAGCAATATACCAAAGAGTGTCTGGTGTGCTGTACCAATCCTTGGCAGGGACCTTATCCATTCAGCAAGCAAAACCATGATACCTGCACCAACAGCAGGCCCCCAGTATGTAGCAACGCCTCCAACCATCACAATCATGATGGTGATTATGGAGATATCATGAAGTGCAAAAACCACCTCAGGGTCTATATAGCCCATGTAGTTGGTATAAAAGGCACCTGCAAGGCCTGTAAGCACAGCACTTATAACAAGGGCTATTGTCTTGTACAGTGTTGTATTGATGCCAAGGGATTCTGCAGCATCCTGGTCTTCACGTATTGCAACAAAATAATACCCCAGCTTTGATTCTATTACCTTCTTTACCACCACATAAGACAACACTGCGATGGCAAGGATAATGTAGTAGTACCATATCTTCTCCACCCAGGTTCTCTCCTTGATCAAGATACCAAGGGTGCCCTGGGTAAAGTCACGCAGGTTCTCTGCAGTAACCCTTAGAACCTCGCCCATTGCAAGTGTGGCAAGGGCAAAGAAAGGCCCCCGAAGTCTGAGACAGATGAAGCCTATTATCACTCCCTCCACTGCCACCACCAACACACTCAATGGCAAACCCCACCAGGCAGACACACCCAGCTTGAAGTAGATGATTCCAGCAGTATAGGCACCTACACCGAAAAATGCAGCATGGCCAAATGAGACCTGGCCGCAATAACCACCAAGCAGGTTCCAGGCCATTCCGATAACAGCCCACATTATCATGAGTATTATTATATGCATCATGTAGGTACTGAGCCCCAAAAAGGGCAACAGTGCAAGTACAAGCAGTATTATATAAGGGGCATATCTCTTCATTTGCCGAGCCTCTGTCTTCTCAGAATTGATGCCACACCACCAGGCAGGAATATCAGTGCTGCCACAAAGATGAGAAATCTTCCCACTGGAGCCCAGCCCATGCCTACGTAGGTAGCTGTCATGGATTCGAAAATACCAAGTATCAGACCACCGATTATGGCACCTATTGTGGAACCCAGCCCACCAAGGATGGTTATAACAAAGGCAATAAGGGTAAACCTACCACCAAGGGCAGGGTAAATATAGTATATGGGAATAAAGAGACAGCCTGCTGCCCCAACCAGTGCAGCACCAAGCCCGAAGGTAACAAGCCTCATCCGCTCCACATTAACACCCATAAGCATAGCAGCCTCAATGTCCTGCGCTGTTGCACGTATGGATTTGCCTGTATCGGTCTTTGTCAGGAAAAACCACAACGCCACAGTTATCAAAACAGAAAAGGCAAACGAGACCGTCCAGGGAACTGAAAGGGAAAGCTCTATGGGAGAGTTTCTCCAGTAGTCGCTCAGATACCAGGCATCAGAGGCATACCCCACAGGCGTGGAACGGTAATCAGATGTAAAGAAGAGGGTTGCCAGATTGGCAAGCACCATTGCAATGCCCACTGTGAGAATAACCTGATTCTCGGGCAGTATGGATTCCACCCTCAGAACAGGATTGATCAGAAACTTCTGTATGGCCATACCAAAGAAAAACATCACCGGTGCCACAATAAATACGGATAAGTAGGGATCAATATGAAAGAGAACAAAAAGCCAGTAGGCCATGTACATGGCTACCATCATCAACTCACCATGGGCAAGATTGATGATCTTCATCACACCCATTATCAGGGTCATGCCTATGCCTATGAGGGCATAGAGACCGCCAAGCAGAAGGCCTGAAATAAGGGTCTGAAGAAAAATCTCTACTGCTACTGAATCCACACTGACTCCTTATTTATAGTTTTACCTAAATCCAGCTGTAAGAATGACAAAGAATAGCTGAAAAGTAGTGGTATGGTAGAGTCTGAACGGTTTTGAATTTTGCACAAGATTTGCCACGAGGGCAAATCGCAAAATTCCCTCGGAAGCAGCCTTGGATGGCTGCTGAGAATGATGTGTAAGACTCTACCATACCACTGCTATAAA
>JAADHP010000253.1:0-6828 GCA_013151785.1 Nitrospirota bacterium
AAAATACCCTCGGAGACGTGCATGGATGCACGTCGAGAATGATGGGCCCCCGGAAAATCGAAAGATTTTCTGGGGGCCCCTCACTGTCGACGTGCATCCATGCACGTCTCCGAGGGAATTTTGCGATTTGCCCTCACGGCAAATCTTGTGCAACCTAAAATCCCCATTTTTTAATAACTATACTTAAAGCACCTCAAAAATTCTTGACAAAAGCAATTTAAAATAGTTATTATTAATAACTATGGCATACATAGTTGAACAAAAAATAGGTAAGCATGTTTATGTTTATGAAGTACAGAGTTATTGGGATTCGGAGAAGAAGCAACCGAGGCAGAAAAGGAAGTACATAGGGAAGAAGGATCTCAACACTGGCAAGGTAATAACTCCTCGGAAGAGTAACCTTCCGAGGCTAAGCAAGGATTTTGGGCATGTATATCTGCTTGAGGGGGTAGCAAAGGAGATAGGGCTTAAGGGTGCATTAGAGGATGTGTTTGGGGAAGGAGAGGCTCAAGAGATTCTTAATCTGGCCTTTTACAGCATAAGTGAAGGTAGGCCTCTGTATTTATACAAGCACTGGGCAGAGATAACAGCAGTTACTGAGGGGTCAGGGACAATGAGTTCTCAGAAGATAAGCAGACTGCTTAAGGAATTGGGCAAAGAGGAGGTATTAAGGGAGATGTTTATAGGGAAGTGGATAGAGCAGCAGGAGGATATAAAGGCAGTAGTGTTTGACATAACCTCATTTTCCTCATACTCAAGAGGACTTGAACTACTTGAGTGGGGATATAACCGTGATGGTGATGCACTGAGGCAGGTAAATTTTGGGGTAATAATGGGTAGTCCATCGGCTCTACCAATAGGCTACAGGATATATCCTGGCAGTATAACCGATGTGGTAACGCTTAAGAACCTTGTAGGGTATCTTGAAGGGAAGGGATTAAGGCAGTACATGTTTGTACTTGACAGGGGATTTTACAGTGAGAGGAATATAAGCATGATGGGTAAAGAGGGAGTAGATTTTATAATACCGATGCCCTTTAGCAGTGGAGTGGCAAGGTCATTATTATCAAGACATCTGAAGGATTTGGACTCAGCAGTGAATGCCTTTATGTATGAAGGTGAGGCATTTTTTCATGTACAGGGGGAGATAGAGATAGGGGGCAAAGGGGTTACATTTCATATATACTCTAATGAGAAGAGGAAGGCAGAAGGGATGGAGAGGCTTATCAGGCGGTTGGCGGAGATAGAAGATGCAGTAGCTGTAAGGAGATTTAGAGCGAGGGAAGAAGTAGAAGAGTTTATTGAGGGGCAGTTTCGTGGTGGCAGCAGATTTTATAGTATAGAGGTATCAGCAGAGGGGGTAGAACTACTGAGGAGGCAGAAGGCCCTCTCCAGACGAATAAACATAATGGGGAAGATGATTTTACTTTGCAGTGTTTTTGGGATGGACAGGGTTGAGGTTTTGAGTCTATACAGGAGAAAGGATTTCATAGAGAAGGTATTTGAGGTAATGAAGAACGAGATAGATGACGGCAGGCTTAGGATAAGGAGGATTGATTCTCTGGAGGGGAGATTATTTTTAATGTTTATTGCCTTGATACTTTATATAGCATTGAGTAACAAGATGAGAGAGGAAGAGTTGTATAAGAAGTACACCCTTTCAGAGGTTTTATATGAGTTAAAGAAACTCAGATTGGTAGAGATGCTTAATGGAAAAAAGTATTTAACAGAGATTACAAAGAAACAAAGAACACTTTACGAAAAGTTCGGCATACCTCTACCTGTGATAACATAGTTATTAAACCTGAATCCTGCGTGAAAAGTGGTTATAGTTGCAAATTTTTAATGTTTTTCAAAGCATATTCAAAAGCATCTTTGTACATAAAATTTGAGGGCAGTTTTAAAACTGGTTTATTGTTGGTTCTCACAAGTTCTCCTGGGATAAGGAGCAATTTGGTTCGTAAAGTATTAAGCGTCATGTTCTGGAACTCCTTTGGTAGACACAGTCGTTTGAACCAGTTTATGAGATTGTAAGAGAACAGGAGAATATGAAAGTATGCCTCGTTGGCTGCAAAATGCTTTGTTGGAACTTTAGCCAGGGGATAATCCCCTTTGAGTTCTTTGATAATAAGTTCTACAGAGGCTCGACCATTGTAAAACCTCCATGTATTTAATGACGATAGTCTCATGTTTGTTACAATGACCTGGTAACTGTATTTGCCCATTGCAAAGAGAGAAATCTGTTCTGTAGGGTCCTCCGGTATAGGTCGCCTTATTACAACAAATCGATATTCCTTTTCCCAGCCTCTTGGCTGGTACATAAACTCTGAAGTCTCTATCCCAAAAGAGTATTTCTTGTAAGACAATGATCCGATCTTTCTTTTTATTGGTTTTGTAATCTTTGCGACAATAGCAAAAAAGGCCTTCCTCCTCTCCAGGTATTCTATTGTTTTATGATCGTAAACACCCTTGTCTGCCCTCACAACTATTCGCTTCACTGGAGGAGGTATTTTGGAAAAGGAATCTTTTAGAAGTTCTACAGTTCCGGTGGATGTGTGTGAATCTCCAGGACGTAGTTCTCCATGCCAGAAGTCTTTGCTAATTCCGTTGAAACACAGAAGTGGATGGTAGGATGGCCTCCCCCTTTTTGATGGATTGTAGCCTATGCAGGCCATCTCCTGTTTTCCATATAATGTTAGAACAGTGGAATCCAGATCGAAAATGATCTTTGTTGGTAATTGTGGTTTTGCTATCATAATGGCAAGCAGCCGATCGTGAAGCCTTCTCAGTTTTGGAAGTGCCAATGGAGCCATCCTGAGAAGGAAACGCCGTAAGGTTGTAGGATTGGGATAGGAAGGCAAACCTGTTAGATATTGAAATACGCCGTTTTGCTTTAACAGATGCGTGGCTTCTATCCTTCCGATCCCCAGAAAGATAGGATAGATTAATGCAAGCATTTCCTCGGCAGTGCTGTAACGGTTGTTGCGTTGTGGAAATCGTATATATTGAGTTAATAGTGATCGCAGGTTTATTTTCTTGAAGAATTCCTGAATCAAATACACTCCACCAAAGTGGGTTAGTTTCTCGCCTGAAAATGACATTTGCACATTTTTTGGACTGCGTTTCATGCTATAATGTTAACATAACTAAAAAGTATGTTAACATTATAGCCCTTGAATATCTATGGAAATAGTGTGAATCCTTTATATACTGGCATCTTTTAATATGCGTGAATTTAGAGTTTTATTCATTGACGCAGGATTCAGGTTTAAAATCTTATTGCATCAATGGGATGATGAACCACCTCTCGGCCGCTGTCTAATGAAATCTCTGTATGATTTCGCTCTACTTTTGAATACAGGTTCTGGCAGAGTGTAATCCTGTGGATTGCATTATTTTTATGAGGTGCCCTGCCCTGTGTCCATACGTTCCAGACAGATATGAATCCCGTCGAAGTCTAAAAACCATCCCAAATCCGGTAGATAAACATCTCTAAAGACCAATACCAAAGTCAGGGAAAAGTGCGGTAAGCTGACTGACTTTGTCGGTCAGGAGCAAGATGCCGAAAATTATAAGAAGCAGACCTGAAATGATCTTTATAATCCTCATGTATTTTAGAAGCCTCCTGGAGTAACTGAGAAAGAGATTAATCCCCAGTGCTGATAGGACAAATGGGATAGCAAGACCGAGCGAGTAGACACTCAGAAGCTTCACTCCATATGAAACAGACCCCTTTGCACCAGCATACATGAGAATGCTTCCCAGTATGGGACCAATACAGGGAGTCCATCCAGCCGCAAAGGCCATGCCCACAACGGATGTACCTAAATAGCCTGCCGGTTTGTCAGCAATGTGAAGCTTTTTCTCTCTCGATAAGAAACCAATCTTCAAAATATCTGCAACAAAGAGTCCGAAGATTATAATAACAATCCCCCCTACTACCCTTATGACATCCTGATAATTGTAGAAGATACCCCCTATTGCTGATGAAGATGCACCAAGGGATATAAAGACAAGAGAAAACCCTATGACAAAGAGTAGTGAATGTATGAGTGTAAGGGTACGAATCTGTCTCCTCTTTACCGAACTGGTAAGATCTTCAAAAGACATACCAGTAATATATGAAACATAAGATGGGATTAAAGGCAACACACAGGGAGATACGAAAGAGACCACTCCTGCGGCAAAGGCTATTGAATATGATACATCGCTCATTTATATATTTTAAACATCAATTGTGAAAAAAATATGAAAACAGTCTCTTCACAACTTTTTCATAGAATCTTCATCTTTGCTTCATATTTAAGAGATATGATAGAAACCAGAGAATGAGGCTGCATGGTGGCCTGAATAAAATCCAAGGAGGTTTTTTAAGATGAAAAAATTACTGGTAACTTTAACAGTGGTTGGCATACTGGCATTAGGGGCCGGCGCATTTGCCTTTGGTCCTGGCTGGTTTGGAGTCGGCAATATGATGGGCAACACAGGCTACGGTGGTATGATGATGGGTGGTGGTATGATGGGCCCTGGCATGATGGGTGGATACGGTATGGGACCCGGCATGATGGGTGGCTATGGTATGGGACCTGCAATGATGGGATGGAATACCAGCCCTGACAGATACGGCTATGATCAGAAGTTCCTTAACGAGACAAGAGAGCTGAGAAAAGCCCTGAACGATAAGAGGTTTGAATACTTTGAAGCACTCCGGAATCCCGAAACAAAGCCTGACAGGATAGCCAAGCTTGAAAAGGAGATTACCGAGATTCAGAAGAAGTTATATGAAAAGTCTCCAAAGACCACCTATAGAGGTGGCGCTTATGGAAGAGCTGGAGCCCCCTGCTGGCAGTAATCGTTACCTCCCTTCCAAAAGTGGCAGCCAGTCCCTCCCCGCTGGCTGCCACACCTCCACATTAAAAACAGAGGGATACGGTTTTTATTATGATGTACAGCAAAGGAGTCAGGATGAGTTATAGAAGACCCATAAATTTAACTCTCATCTATACATTGCCTTTCATTGTAACACTGGTGGTACTGACAGTCTTTCTCACCATATGGAGCATCCATAAACATAAAGAAGAACAGATACGGGAACTTACGGAAACAGGCCGTGCCCTTTCCAGATATATCACCGATAATCTCGATAAAATAGACAACCCTCTGATTTCCACTTTTATTGACAGCAATAAAAGTGCCATTAACTTCAACCTTCTAAAAATCAGCGAGAGCAAAAAATCTGATAATCTGTTCAGACACAACAACTCTATCGAAATATATAATATAAAGGATTCTGGCAACAGCAGGGTCTTTCAGTATCAGAAAAAGATCAGCCAGTTGAAGAACGGAAAAGACTATATCCTCTCCATAGAGATACCCATGGAACTCTCTGACAAGATACATCGAGATAAAATAGAAAGAGACATCCTCTCATTCATTACCATAGGAATATTCTCTGTAATCTTCATAATCTTTGCAATCTGGCGTCTTTCTAAAAGAATAAGTTCTGGAATAGATAAAGAGATGGAAGAGATCAGACTCAGGGCACTGATTGAGCTTGCAGGTGCCACTGCCCATGAGATGCGTCAGCCCCTTGCTATTGTAACAGGCTTTTCTGACCTCCTGAAAGACAAGATTGAAAGAGGTGAAGATACTGAAGAGGATATAAAAATAATAAAAGAACAGTGTCTCAGGATGGATGATATAATAAAGAAGATGCTCAATATTACTCACTATAAAACCATCAGATACACTGATGGCGTGAAAATACTGGATCTTAATGTTCAACCAACAGAGAGATTAAATTGATTTTTTAACCCAAAATCCAGCTATAAGAACAACTAATGAATAGCTGAAAAATAGTGCTATGAACTTTATCAATGGACTTGGGTTTAATTTATCTTGTACTGTGCTAAAATAAAGTACAACAGTATCTACGATGAAAAAGGCATTGATTATAAGTGCAGACAATTTTGAGGATACAGAACTACTTGTGCCCTACTACAGGCTTAGTGAAGAAGGATTTCAGGTTGAAGTGGCATCTGTAAGAAAGAGAAAGATAAAGGGAAAACACGGTTACCAGGTTAAAGTAACAAAGACACTTGAAGAGGTGAATACAGATGACTACGACCTGCTTATTCTTCCAGGTGGCAGGGCACCTGCCACGATAAGAAAGGAAACAAGGGCTCTTGAAATCGTCAAGGCATTCTTCAGGGAAAACAAACCAGTAGCTGCCATATGCCATGGACCACAGATACTCATTAGTGCAGGACTTCTTGAGGGCAGACGTGCTACCTGCTATAGAACAGTAGCAAAAGAACTGAAGGATGCAGGAGCAAAGTATGAAGACAGAGAGGTTGTAGTGGATGATAACCTGATCACCTCAAGACAGCCCTCAGACCTTCCTTTCTTTATCAAAGAGATAATGAAGAAACTGAAGGTCTAAATTGAACGATTCGAACAGCTGAAACAATTTGAACGGTTAACACAGTTTAAACAGCTGAAACGACTCAAACTCTCAACCTACAACACCTATTCACCCATATAGCAAAAAGAACTACATCTGAATGTGTTAACGAACTTCTGTTGTAAGTTTTATTTGAACTATGTGGGATAAGGGAAGTAATATTTTTAATCTGTAACTTCTGTTTTGTTACCCCTTGTAACCAATACTGTCCGGTAAACCGTGTAAGTCCTTGTAGGACAGGGGATATTAATTTTTCGTCTCATTCTCACAGGCCATCCATGGCCTGTTCTGAGGAAATTTTGCATGCTTGCCATCACGGCAAGCACTACTGCAAAATTAAAATCCGCTCAAAATTAATATCCCCT